>JAJFLT010000032.1 GCA_021772555.1 Opitutales bacterium
CCAGGATGGCCAGCGTGGCCGGAACGACACCATTCTGCCGGGCGATTGATTCAACTTTGCGGGCCGTCTCGACATTGTCAGGGTAAGGCATGCCATGGGCTATGATGGTGGATTCCAGCGCCAGGACCGGTTCACCCCGGTCGAGTGCTTCAGCCACTTCGGGCAATATTTCCAGGTTTTCGTTGAGCATCTTTGTGATCGAGGATAAAGGTTTCAGATTTCAGGAAAAGAAAGAATGCGGGAAACCTTCATTTGTCGAGTCCTGACACCTGAATCCCGCATTGCGTGCCGAGCGAAGCGACATCACCCATATCTCGTTCCAAATCAAACATAAGTTCCACGGATGGGATAATTTATCTCCCGACTGCGTATATACTCCAACCCTTGCCTCAAAGCTTCCAGATCCGGGCGCAAAAACGGATTATTGGAAACATCGGTCAGGCGCAGCTTTCCTTTTTCATCAATGACGAACAAAGCCGGTTCCGGATTGGGGCGGTCATTTTCCTGAGCAGAACGAGGATGCGAAATATACAGTCCCCATTCCCGCATTTGATCCAGCTTTAGGTCGTAGGCAACCACTAAGGTCAAATTTCTTTCACTTACCAATTTTTCGGCTTTTCCTCTCGGGTCGCCCGAAACTGTAACGATCTCCACTTTCAATTTCAGTAGTATATCTTTCAGTTTTTCCAATTGAGCCAGATAACGAAGGCAAAGCGGGCAATGCAACCCGCGATAAACCACAACCAGTTGCCATGTATCATCACTGTGCGCTTTACCTATGGTAATGGTTTCTCCACCTGCTACAGGTAGTGATATTTTAGGAAAGGGATCGCCTGCTTTTAATTTCAAGGGTTGTTAGGTGGTATATGCTGTGGATTCAGTATCAAATAGAAGGGTGCCATCGTTTTTTGCCTTTGACCAGCCGTTCTTCATTCCACCCGTGGAGGATGTGGGCGGCCTCATTCCCCGCCTGCACACATTTATCAACTCCACCATAAACAAACTCATCCCTAGCCCGGTTTGCTATGGTTACGGAAATGGCGCCGGCTTTGAGTCCGAAGAGGCTGGCCAGAGTCAACACGGTGCCGGCTTCCTGTTCGTAGTTGAGGACTTTTGCGGCAACCAGGTCTTGGTGTCGCTCTTCGTGCCAGCTCTGGCGGAATCCGTCAAACCCGGGTCGATTTTGCCCGCAAAAGAATGAAGCAGTTGTCGCCGTAATGCCTGCGTGATAGGTAAAACCAAGTTTTTCACAAGCCTCTATCAAAGCCAAAACGACCTCATAATGGGCCAATGCCGGATACCCCAGAGAAACATAATTTTCACTCGTCCCGTCAAACCGGACCGAACCGGTGGAAATGATCAGATCCCCCAATGCGATATCCGGCTGGAGCGCTGCGGTGGTTCCAACGCGAATGAAGGTTCGGCCACCGACAGCCGCCAACTCCTCCAGGGCATTCGATGTTGATGGTCCTCCGGCTCCCGTGGAACAGGCGGAAATATCCATTCCTCTCATTTTTCCCGTGTGAACGACATGCTCCCGGTAATCGGAAATTTCCCTGGATTCATCCCAATAACTGGAAATTTTGGCTACCCGATCGGGATCACCCGGCAATAATACGGTCTCCGCTACATCTCCCTCCCGACACCGGATGTGATATTGCAACTTACCATCGCCTTCCGGCCGTTCCGCTTGTGAAACCCATTTTTTTTCCTCTGCCATTTTTTTGTTTTCCGGTTAAATTTGAATCAAAACGCAAAAAGGTGATTCCCGCTGCCTTCCAAGTCAATGCCACAGCCTCAATCGTCGAAGAAGCATAGAAGTTGACACCTATGCCTGGCAAGTGTGCGATTATCCCATGAGTTTAAAGGAAGGCGAGCTGTCGAATGAGCAAATCGAATTTTTTCACCGGGAAGGTTATTTAATCGTTGAAAACCTGTTTCAGAATGACGACTTGAACGCTCTCCGCCGGGAACTCGCTGACGGTATCGACGAAAAGATCGAGCAACTGCGTACAGATGGTTTATTAACTGAAACGTATCCATCGGAACCATTGGAGACCCGTTTGGTTAAGATTTATCGCGACGATGAAGAAATTGGGCGGCAGATTATGTACCACCTGGAGGGATATGGCGGCGGCGGTTACCATGGCAAGGAGATGTTCAATCTCATCCAGCACCCCAACATGCTCAAATTGGCGGAATCCATTCTCGGCCCCGAACTGGTCTCTTCGTCCATTTACCGACTGCGGACCAAGGTTCCCGGCGACAAGATGAAGGTGGTCCCCTGGCATCAGGATTCCGGTTATTTTGCTTCCCATTGCGATTCCCACCTTATATTAACCTGCTGGATACCGCTGGTCGACGTTTCCGTAGAAAATGGCTGTCTGGAGGTCATTCCGCGTTCTCACCGTGTAGGTATTGTCGAACACCATAAATGTGCCGACCGCCATGGGTATCTGGTCATCAAGGATGAGAATCTGCCTGAAAGTGAAAAACCAATAATCGCGGTGGAAATAAAAGCCGGCAGCGTGCTCCTGCTAACCAATCTGACCGCTCATTGTTCGCTGCCCAATCGGACGGATGAGATTCGATGGAGTGTCGATTTACGCTATCAAAGCGCAAAAACCCCCAACAACGTGGATCTCTGGCCGGAGGAAAATCCCGCCGATTATGAGAAAAACCTCGAAATCGCATGTTCTCCCCCGGAGGCCGATTTTGTTGTGCATAGCAACCGTAATCCCGAAAAGGTGGTCGATTTTCAAGGTTTCCTCCAACGCCGGGAAGCTTTTTACGAACAAGGTTATCCCAAGGAAAAACGCTGGCAGCCGGAAAACGCTCACTGATCAACCGATAAAAATACCGGCGAAAGTGGCGGTGGAGAGGGTGGCGCAGGTTCCGCCAACGAGAGCCTTCGGCGCAAAGCGGGCCAGGTTTTCGCGCTGCTTGGGCGCCAACACCGATATTCCCCCTATTTGCACACCCATCGACGCGAAATTGGAAAAGCTGCAAAGCGCATACGTAGCAATTACGATTGATCGCTGATCCGTCAAAACCTCTGTTTTAATCATTTCAGCCATCGAGATATAGGAAACCGTTTGGGTCAGCACCATCCCCTCTCCCAGCAATTGACCGACCGAGAGAAGACTGCCCGCATCGACACCTACTATAAAGGCGATCGGCGCAAAGAGCATGCCGAGGATAAATTGCAAGGTAAGCGCTTCATAAACTCCACCCGTTACATCGAAAATGATCGGATTGAGCCCGGTGACCGAGCCAATCCAATGGTTCGTGATGTGGTTCAGCATCGCCACCAAGGAGATGAAAACGAGCACCATGGCCCCGACATTAACAGCCAAACGCACCCCCTGAGTGGTCCCGGATGTGATGGCGTCGAACAGGTTCAGCCCAACCGAACCCGAGGGCACATGTAGGTCTAATGAGACTTTTTCGCACTCCGGCATCATTATTTTGGCAAATACAATCGCGGCCGGAGCCGACATGACGGAGGCCGCTATAAGATGTTTCCCAAACATGACTTGTTTTTCTACATCATCCTCCCCCAGGATAGAAATATAGGCGACCAGCACACTTCCGGCGATGGTGGCCATACCGCCGGTCATGAGGCAGGCAATCTCAGATTTCGTCATCCGATCAAGGTAAGGTTTCACAATCAATGGCGCCTCCGTCTGGCCGATAAACACGTTGGCCGCGGCAGCCAGGCTTTCCGCGCCCGACAAGCGCATGGTCTTGCTCATCAGCCAGGCAAAAACAAAGACAATTTTTTGCAATAGGCCCAAGTAATATAAAACAGAGGTGAGGGCGGAAAAGAAAACCACCGTCGGCAATATGCGAAAGCCCCAGGTTGCTCCGATATCACGGCTTTCCGCTAGATCTCCAAAAAGAAAACGAGCTCCCACCGTTGCAAACCCGAGGATGTCGACAAAAAACTTGGACAGGGCCTCGACCATGTTTTCCACCATGGGAACTTTTAAGATCAAGATGGCAAGTGCCAACTGTATCAATAGTCCACTTGCAATAAGTCGCCAGTTGATCCCCTTTCGATTTTCGCTGAGAGAGAAACAAATCAGTAGAAGCACCGAAAGGCCCAATACGGCCCGCCCGACACCGCTAATAAAATCCACCATTCCTGCCAGTAAAGGGAGTGTATACCAAATGTCGAAAGAAAACCCGGTTTGCAATATCCCGCTACTTTTTCACACACCGCCAAGCCTTCCAGTATCCCGTCCAAAAGCGGAATCGGACACATTTGTTTTCTAATTAAGAGAACGTCAACAAACATGAGGCGCGAAATCAATCACGGTAATAATCCGCTTCATCGACCAACTCACCGTTTTGATTGAAAGCGCCGCCGAAAACATGGCCGGTGTAAAACTCGGATTCCGGATCTTGCTTCGGCAAGCGGATAAGACCGGGCTCACACCGCACAACCTCTCCCCGCCGGCCACACATTAATAATCCGGTATCTTTCCAAATCGTATCTGAAATTTGATAAGCGTCATCGGCCCGGTATTCGAATACAATACCCCGGCGCGGTTTTCCCGACAGATTGGCCGGTGAACCGTGCAAAGTGAGGCCGTTGTGAATACTGATTCCGCCGGTTTTAGGCGTGATCTGGGCAACCCTGGATTCATCCTCCCAATAACGGCTTTCCTGGCATTCAGCCGTAAAAAAGCCATCCACAGAATGATTCAGATATCCCAGTTTATGGCTCCCCCTAACCATTTGCATGCAGCCGTTTTCGGGGGTGGCATCATCCAGCATAACCATTACGGCCAACACGGAAGAGTTGGTATGGGGGAAAAAAGCAAGATCCTGATGCCAGGCAAAGGTCCCCTTCCCTTTTGTTGGAGGCTTGGTGGCAAGTTTTGAATGTTGCAGTTGAATGTTGGGACCGATTAAGGGAACAAGTAGGTCCAAAATCTTCGGATCTCGTGCCAAATTCAAAAAAATGGGGTCCAGCGTTGTGATTTCCAGAAGATGCACTGCTTTGGTGGCATGCCCGCCCTGGTTTAATCGCTCCATGATCGCTTCGGATTCCGTTGCCCGGCGTAGCGCTTCCACTTCCTCCATGGAAAAAACATCATCAACAACCAGAAATCCCTGTTCGTTAAATTCTTCGATTTGCTCTACTGTTAAACTGAGGTTATCCATGATGCGCAGTCATTTGTTTGTTAGAGTGGTTAGAACCTATTTCAAATTCAAAGGCGGCTCATTAAATTTTCAACCAGATATATTTGTAGGGCTTCAGGGTTATGGTGTTTTTACTGTTTATTTTGATGACTTTGGAAGTGATGACCGAAAGGATGGTTTCGAGGCCGCTAAAAGGCGGATAAATTTTCGGCAAGGCCTTCTTGATGGTTTGAGAGGTAAAGTTGTAAAGACAGACTATGGTTTCATTCCCGTTGGGAGACTTGCGAACCAGACCAAATAATTCCGGGCCCAAATCCAGGATTTCCTGCCCTCCATCGGGATGAAATGCGGGTTGTTGGTTGCGGCGGTTGAGCATTTTAAGATACCGCCGGTACACGTAGGAACCGATGTCTTTCGAGTCGTTTAGCCGGTTCTTCAATTCATCCAATTCCCATTTTTTCCGGTTGATGGTCCTGCTTTCCCCTGTCTTTTTTATTCCCTCAAGATTGTTTTCCGCTCCCACCAGACTGTTGAAATAGACGGCCGGGATTCCTTTCAACGACAAGGCCACGGCCTGGGAGCAGAGGAATTGAGCGGCCTCGTGTACCGCCTGCTCGATCAATTTCAGGGCATCAAAATAAGTTATGTTTAATTCGTAGGGACTCCGGGAACCATCCGGGTTGCTCTTTCGGGATACACGTCCGCCCCGCTCCTTGGTTTGTTTTACCAGCCAATTGATTTCCTTCTGGGGCAAAAGACTTTCCACCGGGCGCAAACCGATGCCGTCATGGGAAGCCGTGAAATTCAGAAAAACGCACCCTCTGGGCGGCGGATCCAGGTTTTTTGCCCAATTCGTCAGGTAGGTGGAATCGCCTTTCAGCAAAGCGTGTAGAAGAAGCGGCGGCAGGGCAAACTGGTAAACCATGTGGGCCTCGTCTCCTTTCCCGAAATAGCTGATGTTTTCCTCGTGGGGCACATTGGTCTCGGTCAGGAGGGCAACATCGGGGGCAGCCACCGCCAAAATATCCCTGAGCAATTTAACGACCTCATGGGTTTCAGGCTGATGAAGGCAATTCGTGCCCATATTTTTCCATAAAAAAGCTACCGCATCTAGCCGAATGAAACGGGCGCCTTTCGATATGTAGTTGAACAATATATCCAGGAATTCAAAAAAAAGGTCTGGGTTCTGCCAATTGAGATCAACCTGGTCGGCGCTGAATGTCGTCCACAAATGGGCCTCGCCATCCCTCGTCTGGGTCGGGGTCAATAAAGGCGAGGAACGCGGTCGCGCCACCATGCTCAAATCCGTATCGCGTTTGATGGGTAGAAAATAATAACGCGCCGGGGCAATACCACTGACGAAGTCCTTAAACCAACTGTTCCGCACAGAACAATGATTCAGAACAAGGTCGAACATGAGTTGGAAATTCCCCCCGATCGCCTCGACATCTTTCCACTTTCCGTAATCGGGGGAAACCTCACGGTAGTCGATAACCGAAAAACCGTCATCCGACGACCAGGGGAAAAATGGTAAAAGGTGCACCGTGCGGATGGCGCCTCGAAGCCGTCGATAGAGGAACCGGTTGAGGGTATCAAGGGGCCGCTCCCCCTCCCTTTGCAGCATATCCGGATAGGCAATAAGAACTACATCTTGTTCATCCCAGCGATTGGTCGTCGCCTTGGTCCGCGTCCTCAGTCCCACTCCATATCGACCCAGGCACATCAACAGTCTCTCGAAAATATTGTCCGCCTTCGACCCGTAAAGTTTGCGCAGCCGACGGTGTATTAGCTCCGCCCGATTTCTTCTTATGAATTTATAACTCGGCACCGTAATTATCCTTTATCAATTAAGGCTGGAACCCGGTCACATTCGACAAAATGGTGCGCAGGCACCGCCGCAATAACCGGTAACTGTAATATTGCCGGGCCACCCGATAATTATGGTCCACCATTTTTTGCCGGGCCTTCGGGTCATTGAGCGCACGGTGGACATCACTCACCGTCTCCTTGGTGATTAATCCGTCTATCACGACCAGCTTGAATCCTTTTGGCTCAATATCCTGAATGAAAATTGAGTAACGGTTTACGACCAGGGGAACCTTGAAGTAGATGGCCTCCAGTAGGGCATTTCCGAAACCTTCATAGGCGCTCGGATAAGTTACCAGATCGGCATGTGGATAAAGATCCCAAAGGGTGTAAATCTTTTTGCCATCGGCATCGAATTGGCGGACATCCCCGATCCGGTCCGATATGAGCCGTAAGTCCACATTTTCCTCCCGCGCCAATTCCTCGATGAGGTGCCGGTATTCAAACCCCTCATCGCCCGCATCATGGGAAATAACCAATTTGTATTTGTCCGGGTTACCCAGCATTCCAACCAACTTTATGGCATGTTCAATGCCCTTGCGGGGAACAATACGAGTGGGTTGCAGTATAAAAACGTCATCCTCCCGTAGGCCTATTTGCTTCCGTACATCGCGAGCATAACTGTCAGGTTGGGGCGGAGGATTGGCAAAATCGAAGACGTTGGGCACCAACATGGAGCTGACCCCTTTGCGTAAAGAAAGCTGCTCCTGCGCGGCCCGGTTGATAACGGCGTGCTGAATATTGGGCATGATGGCGGGAAAAGCCATCTCCAGGTAATCCGTCACCGCATTGATGGCATAGCGGGGGCGCTCCCAGTGGAAATCATGATGATGGGCGATGGCCGGCATCTGCGTTTCGGCCAGAAACTCGGTTATGGCCAAAGCCAAAGGTATCTGCATGGGAATGGCCAAAGCATTCTCCGGAACGAGCACGTCGATGTCAAAATGATCCACGAAATCGTATAGGGTGTTTTTCAAATAGGCGGCAATCTCTTGGATGCGTTCTGTCACCAGTCGTGTACGGTGCGTTCGCTTCCAGATCTTGTCCATCAGCCAGAGGTTCTCTGGATGTCCGAAATAGGCTTCCGGAATGCAATAGCTCATATCGGGATGGCGGTCGCTACGCCCACTGTACCAAAAACTGACATGCTTGTCCTCCCACAGCATTTTGGCCCATTTGGCGCTCTCTAAAGAGACTCCATCAGTGCCCGCGAATCGGGTGGAGACAAAACCGATATTTTTAGCCATCCGTGCCCTTCCAGGCTACCGCCACCAACTTCCCGGCGGGGAAGCCTCCGTCACGTAACCCAAGCATGAGTAGTGGTTTAATGGAAAATAGGCATGAGCCAGTTCCGCCCAAGGTTCAAGGCCATTTTTTCACCGCCGGGCGTTAAGAGAGTGTCTAAACTTTTTTTGGACCGCCCATACCGGTTTCCTGAAATTAAAGGATTGGCAGCTATTCACTCGTGCGCGATACTGTTTTAGATTCAGCATGTCCCTTACACTCCAAACAGAGAACATCGTCGAAACCCTGCCCGATATCCGGCAGGCCCTCCGTCATTACCGGGAAATAATTTTGGCCAGCAGCGTCATGATGGGTGAAATTCCGGCCCCTACCAATGGTGAGGAGGAACGCATTCGGTTCTTGAGCGACCGTTTTAATGAAAGCGGACTGCAAAATATTTCCATCGACGAAGCGGGCAATGCCACCGCCGTGCTTCCCGGCCAGGAAGGTCGGCACAATATCCTTTTGGAAGCTCATGTGGATACCGTTTTTGACCGCTCGGTTGACCACTCTGTGGCACTCGGCACGGATGTATTGAAAGGGCCCGGTATTGCCGACAACAGCATCGGCGCGGCCGCCGTATCGATACTGCCGCTAATGTTGGAAAAACTGGGCATCCGGTTCTCCAACAACATCATATTACTGGGCGCTGTTCAAAGCCAGGGTCACGGGGATCTGGGCGGCATCAGGTTTTTCCTGGATCATGTGCAAATGCCGATCCACGCCGGAGTATGCCTGGCTGGCATTCATCTGGGCCGATTAAGTTATTCCTGCCTGGGAATGTTGCGCGGGGAAATAGTCTGCCAGGCGCCAACGGAAACATTCTGGGAGCGCTCCAACGCCCGCGGAGCCATCGTAAACCTCAACGAAATTCTCACCCGCATTCTCTCCATTTCGGAGCTGGATGAGCCGGGAACATCGCTCATACTCGGTTCCATTAAAGCGGGGAATGCCTTCAACACAATACCCTCCCAGGCAATCCTCCGATTTGAGCTTCGCAGTGAAAAACGAGGTAAAGTCACCATTGTCCAACGCAAAATCGCGGAAATAATCCGCGCGGTGGCGGCGGATTCTGAAGCTCAGACGGAGCTGCGTGTGATTACAAGGAGGAAACCCGGCGGAATAAAAAGTAATCACCCGATTGTCGAAGGCACACGCGCCATCATGGCTGCGCTCGGCATTGAGCCAACCGTAGCGCCCAGCGTGGGCGCCCTTTCGGCCCTCATCGCAAAAAACATTCCCGGAGTCACCCTCGGCCTGACATCCGGGCAGAATTTACATGAATTCAACGAACAAATTCAAATTGAACCCATTTTCACCGGCCTCGCTCAATTGATCGGGGTCCTCCAAATGATCGATCGGGGCATCGAACGGCCATGAAAATTGACGATTGGTTACAGCACAACACCTTCCACCACGAGGAATTTTGGGACCTCCTTGAACTGATCAAGGCAAAGGAGGAAAGGAACCTCAAAATCTCGCTTTGCATCCCCACCCTCAACGAGGAAAAAACCATCGGCAAAGAGGTCGTTCTTTTTATATCCGAGCTTAAAAAAAGATACCCCCTGCTCGACGAAATTGCCGTAATCGACTCCGGCTCGACCGATAAAACACGAGAGGTCGCCGCCGCCTTCGGGGCCGATGTTTACCTCGCATCTGAAATCCTGCCCGAGGTGGGAGACAAACCTGGAAAAGGGGAAAACCTATGGAAAGCCATTTATCAACTCAAAGGCGACATCATTTGTTATGTCGATGCGGACATCAAAAACATACACCCTCGTTTTGTCTACGGCCTCGTCGCTCCGCTCATTTACCGCCAGGAGATAAAATACGTAAAAGCCTTTTATGATCGTCCCCTGGCCTACTCCAAAAAATTCAGACCCTCGGGGGGCGGCCGTGTAACGGAGATCCTCGTCAGGCCACTCTTCTCCCTCTATTTTCCCGAATTGACGGCCATTCTACAGCCGCTTTCGGGGGAATATGCGGTCCGCCGGGAAGTTTTGGAACGCATTCCATTTCCCATCGGCTACGGGGTCGAAACTTCACACTTGATCGATGTTTACCGGCAATGGGGACTGGAAGCTTTCGGCCAAACCGACCTCGATCAAAGGATTCACCGCAACCAGCCGGTGGAAGCTCTCGGCAAAATGTCTTTCGGCATCCTGCAAACTTTTTTCAAACGCCTGGAGAATAACGATTTTACTGGAAAAGTGCCGAAAATAAGTCCCCTTTACCGTCATTTTCAGGCACACCATCGGCATTACAAACAGGTCGTTCAGGAAATCGTCGAAGAGGAGCGGCCGCCCATGATAACGAATCCGGACTATCGCCGTAAATTCGGATTGCCCGATTCGTAACGCCATGCCCTTGAAGATCGCCATCGTCCATTACCACCTCAAACCGGGCGGGGTCTCACGGGTTATCGAAAACGCTGTCGCCGCCCTCGCCCGGAGGAATATACACCCCATAGTTTTTCATGGCGAGCCCGGCAAAACATCACGGCTGCCCGAAGCGCAATATGTCGAAGGGCTGGGTTATAGCGAAAATTCCGCCGCACCCGAGCCCCAGGTTCTCTATCATGCCCTCCTCTCGGCCGCGCGTGCTCGATGGGGAGGTTTGCCCGACCTGTGGCACATCCATAACCATTCCTTGGGCAAAAATCCGGCCCTTACCGCGGTGTCCCGTTTGCTGGCGAAAAATGGTCATCGCCTACTCCTGCAAATCCATGATTTCCCTGAAGATGGCCGTCCCGCCAATTACCGGGAACTGTTCGCTTTTTTAAGTAATTGGGATGAAACCCCGGCCAAAATTTCTTACCCGGCTGCGGCACAAATCCACTACGCCGTGCTCAATCCGCGCGACGCCGGAATTTTGTCCGTAGCGGGATTAGCCGGGGCGCAATTGTCTATCCTGCCCAATCCCGTCTCCCTGCCGCAGGCACAAACCAGCGGTAAAATGGATACCCAACAGTTTTCACAGGAAAAGCCTCTCACCCTATACCCAACGCGCGGGATCAGGCGAAAAAATCTCGGTGAATTCCTCCTTTGGGCAGCCCTGACGGAAAAAGGTGAATGTTTCGCCACC
>JAJFLT010000311.1 GCA_021772555.1 Opitutales bacterium
GCCCCTTGTCGGTGCTGATCACGAGAATTCCGCGTTTGCGGACGGGCCGGGTCTCGAGGAAGGGGTGGCTGAAATCGATGACGCGGTCGCCCAGGGAGCTGAGCATCTCCGCCAGCAGTTCGGAATAGGGCCGGGCGGCCAAAGCAAAGTCCTGGGCCTTTTTCATTTTCGAGGCCGCCACCAACTGCATGGCACGCGTTATCTGAGCGGTATTTTTAACGCTCTTTATGCGGCGGCGGATATCGCGGGTATTAGCCATTGTTATCAGTAAATTCTAATAATAAGACGCGGTGGCGGGCTTATTTATGCGGCGAAGGTCCGTTTCCAATCTTCCACCGCCAATTTCAATTCATCCTCGATTTCATCCGTGATCTGTTTTTCTTTAAGGATTTTGGCCATCAATTCTTCTTTACGGGTGCCATAAAAATCCTCCAGGCTGGCGCTGGCCTCGACTATCTTGCCCACATCAATGTCGTCAAAATAGGCATTTTGCGCCGCCCACAGGATGCCTACCTGAATCTCAATGGGCTTGGGGCTGAAGGCGGGCTGTTTGAAAACTTCGACGATGCGGGCGCCGCGTTCGAGCTGGGCTTTGGTGCGGGCGTCGAGGTCGGAACCGAATTGGGCGAACGCGGCCAGCTCACGATACTGGGCCAATTCCAGCTTAACCGTCCCGGCGACTTGTTTACAGGCTTTGATCTGCGCTGCCGAACCGACTCGGGAGACCGATAAACCCACCGAAACCGCTGGGCGGATGCCTTGGTTGAACAAATCGGTTTCCAGAAATATCTGCCCGTCGGTGATGGAAATGACATTGGTCGGAATATAGGCGGAAACGTCCCCCGCCTGCGTCTCGATGATCGGTAATGCTGTCAGAGAACCGTTTCCATTTTCCGCATTCAATCGGGCGGACCGTTCCAACAGGCGGCTGTGCAGAAAAAATACGTCCCCCGGATAGGCTTCCCGCCCGGACGGTCTTTTCAAGACCAGGGATATCTGCCGGTAGGCCACCGCTTGTTTGGAAAGGTCGTCATAAACAATCAGGGCGTCCATCCCGTTTTCCATGAAATATTCACCCATGGCCGCCCCCGAATACGGGGCCAGGTATTGATTGGCCGGGTTGTCCGCGGCAGGGGCCGAAACGATGATGGTGTTGTCGAGGGCTCCATGGTCCTCGAGAACCTTGATGGTGCGCGCAACGTTGGAATTTTTCTGACCCACAGCCACATAAATGGAATATACGGGGCGAAAATCGGGATCGCCCGACTCAAGGCCCTTTTTGTTAATCACCGCCTGGTTGATGATGGTATCGATGGCGATGGTGGTTTTGCCGGTCTGGCGGTCGCCGATGATGAGCTCCCGCTGGCCCCGACCAATCGGGATCATCGAATCAATCGGCATAATGCCGGTCTGGACGGGTTGACTGACACTCTGGCGCGGGATGATGCCGGGGGCGATTTTTTCCACCGGGGACATTTCCGTCGCTTCGATGAGACCTTTGCCGTCCACCGGTCGGCCAATGGCATCCACTACCCTCCCGAGGAGTTCCTTGCCCACCGGCACCGAAAGCAGGCGTCCGGTCGTTTTGGCCTCATCGCCCTCTTTCAATTTACTGGGATCGCCCAAAATAACCACCCCGACTTCGTCTTCCTCCAGGTTCAGGGCGATTCCAAAGACTTCACCGGGAAATTCGATCATCTCATTATACATGGCCTCAGAGAGGCCGTCGAGTTTGGCCACCCCGTCAGCCAACTGGATGATTTTGCCGGTGTTTTTCCTGACCGTCTTCGATTCGAACTTTGCGATTTCTTCCTGAATTTGATCGATGATTGTACTCATAGCCGTTGATTAAAATAAAAATTATGGATGGGTTGATGGGTAAAAGTTAATGGACTGTGCGGGCCAGGTTATCGAGCTGCCCGGCCAGGGAAATGTCGTAAACATCGTCGGCAATGCTGACCCGGACACCCGCAATGAGGTCGGGATTTTCCCGGGCCGTCACATTGATGGTCCTGTTGTAACGGGTGGATAGCCGGTCTTTCAAATCTCGAAGGGTCTCCTCGCCCAACTCGCCGGAATGCTCGACCACGGCCTCCGATTTGCGGATTTCCTGTTTGGCGAGGCGTAGGTATTGCTTCAGTATCGGTTTGAAGCGGCGAGGCGGATTCTCGGCCAGAGTCGCCAGGACCGCAGTCACCTTTTCCGCCGAGACCATGCCGTCCTCCAAGCTCAATTGGACCAGCTTTTTGGCGAAGTCTTTGTTTGATTTATCGAATCGGGCCATGTCAAATAATGAAGATCCTTATCCCTCTGATGCCGGTCAGGATTCGGTGGCGGCCAGTTCTCGCGCCGCCGATTCGCTGAATTGGGCCTTGTCCTGCTCGGACAATTCCTTGCGCAGCACTTTTCCAGTTGTAAGCACGACCAGGCGGGCGATTTCCTGCCGCACCTCGGAAAACATGGCTACGCGCTCCTGGGAAATCCTCTGCTCTGCCTTTTGCAAAATCTGCTCAGCCTTGGCGATGGCTTCCTGCGAATTCTTCTCCATCATAACCTTGGCGCTCTGGCGCGTCTCTTCCAGGATTTGCTGTGCTTCCTCGCGCGCTTTGCGCAGGGTTTCGGCTTCCTTCTTTTCCGC
Source organism: Opitutales bacterium (assembly GCA_021772555.1). GTDB lineage: Bacteria > Verrucomicrobiota > Verrucomicrobiia > Opitutales > UBA2987 > JAJFLU01. The sequence continues at coordinate 2,639 of JAJFLT010000311.1, forward strand.
TTCGGCCAGTTTCGCCTTCATCTCCTCGGCATACTGGAGCCCTTCCGCGATTTTTAACTGCCGCTGGTCCACGGTGGCCAGGATGGGCTTGAAAGCAAACCGGTAGAGAATGAACGCGACGATGCAAAAGTTGATGATCTGCGCGATGAGGAACGGCCATTCGACATGGAACTGGTTGGCCAGGTCCACAATCGGATTGCCGCTACCCTCGGTGGCGCTGTGCGCAGCCGATTCCGCCGTGGCGAGTATGTTGTTTATTCGCATTTCGGATCAAAGTTAGGAAAGCGCGGCCGGGTAACTGTCCAGCCGCGCCCCCATTGAAAAAATAGTTTACGGGGCAGTATTGTTGAGAAAGATGGCGTAAAATGCCACCGCCTCGGCCAATGCCATTCCGATAATGGCCTGGACAAGAATTTTCCCGGAAGCATCGGGATTGCGGCCCACTGCTTCCGCGCCCTTCATGCCAACCAGCCCTACGCCGATAGCGGCACCGAGGCAGCCCAGGCCGCCCTGAATACTACCGTATATTTCTGCTAATAAGTGAATCATATCTACTTTAGGTTTGAATGTTCCTTCTTTGCGTTGCGTTGTTTTATGAGTTCTCAACCGCCCTTAGGCTGCAACAAGTGGCTGCCGTGGGCTGTTTTTGATTGAAATTTGGTTTTTCCTATCCTGCCAGTCCTCTAGTTTTTGATTAATGGGCGTGCTCCGAATCATCATGATTGCAGATCAATCCTATGTAAACGGAAACCAGCATGGTAAAAACCAGGGCTTGCACCAGGCCGATAAGGATTTCCAGTAAATAAAAGGGCACCGGCACAATATAGGAAACCAGGCCGGTCATACTCGTGAGCAGGTTTTCCCCCCCGAACATATTCCCGAAAAGCCGAAATGAGAGCGATACCGGTCGAAAAATAATGGAAATGATTTCAATGAATCCCACCACGATAAATATCAGAAAAAGGAAGTAATACATGGCCGCCGGGACATCGTTCTTGTTGGCCTTATTCCCAAACAGATCATAAAGGATGACTTTGGGGCCGGCATAGCGCAAAATATAATACATCCAGGCCGCAAACGAAACCAGGGCCAAGGCCAGGGTCATGTTCAAATCGGCATTGGCGGGCCGGTACCAGTAATTGAGGTGCCCAAATTCATCGTAGAAACCGAAGGTGCCCACCCCCGGCAGCAACCCGCTCCAATTGTGGCACAGGATGAATGTAAAATAACCGAGAAGAAGCGGAAATGTGTGTTTGATCATGCGTTTGCCGACGATTGGCTCCACGATATCACGAACCGCACCGATCAAACCTTCTACCACCACCTGCCCTCTGGTCGGGATGAGTTGGGGTTTGCGTGCGATCAACCGGAACACCAAAATGATGACCAGGGAAAATATCCAACTCGTTACAATGGAATTGGTGATGGGTAAACCATAGATTTCCGTCAGCTGATAGGCATAGGGGGAAACCGATTTCGCGCCCTCGGCAGCCTGCATCGTAAGGGTGGTGGCGAAAAATCCTGAAATATATATGGCTTGTCGAATCCGGCTCATCTGAACGGGTGAATAACCTGCTTGCTCCCAATTCGCCTAATTTGATGGAGAAACATACCTCGCGCGTCAATCCCGAATTGGCATCATCGAATGCTTTCATTATTGCCACAATAATTCCAGAATCTCTATTTTACTGCCCATGGCCCAGCCCGATGATTTAACCAGTCACATCCAGGAGATCCTGGAACCTGAAAGCCCTCCTGCCGATGCTTCCGGAAACGAAATTAAAGCCCGTTCGCAGCCCATGGCCCGGGACGGCTTTGCCCTTTTTGTCTATACCATCCTCACCTTCGCCGTTTTGGCTGAAGCCGTATCGATTACATGGATGGATCTGCAGTGATTTTGCAGGCGGCCAATGAATAGAAGGATTCCATCAATTGCTGGAAATAAGTAGTCGTCGCAAAGGGCCAGTTTAATTCTTCGGTAAGGTCCCAGTCGGGATGTTGGATCAATTTTTCAACCGTCCACTGGAAATAATCCGGCGAATCGGTGCGAAAATACAATTTTCCTCCCGCAACCGTTCGGTGGGCCAGCTTATTTAAATATTCCACCTGCATGAGCCTCCTCCGGTGGTGCCGCTTCTTGGGCCAGGGGTCGGGGAAAATCACAAAAACGCCCTCCAGTCTTACGGCACTCGGCATGGCATCGAGCATTTCGACTCCCTCCGCCTTTAAAAACAAGAGATTGTTCAAATACCGCTTGGTCCTTTTATCATTGGCCAGGCGAATGCGCCGGGAAATCAAATCGATGCCCACGCAAAACTGTTCTGGATGAGTTTGCGCATAGGCCGTCAAAAAATGCCCGTGCCCGCAGCCGATCTCAAGAACAATTCCCGATTTGCCTGCCAATGCCTCCTCGCATTCTTCCTCCAGGGAACAACGACGATTATGGATTTCCTCTAAATGTTTTTCTCTGGATGACAAGACGTTGAAACTCCTTTCCTCTTAATCGAACCTTTTACAATACAATCACCAATCAGTGAATACCAACCACCCAGGTCTCAGTTCTGGTTGCTTTAGGCCGAAAGACGTTTGGCCCCCAATGTTACCATGAGAATGCTGATATCGGCGGGATTGACGCCGCTGATGCGACTGGCCTGCCCTAGATTTGCCGGCCGGATTTGCGCTAACTTTTGCGCGCCCTCCGTTCTCAAACCTCTAACTAATTCATAATCAATATCATAGGGAATTTTTATGCGTTCCAGATTCTTGCTTTTAGATATCTGGCTTAATTCTCGGTTGAGATAACCCTGGTAACGAATTCGGTAAAGCACTTCATCCCGGGTGGCCCGGTTCAGGCTCTTAAAATCTTCCGGTAGCGATTCTTCACTACCGCTCTTCCTCAGCCAATGACCAAAGGTTCCACCCGTGGTTTTTTCTTTTTCCAACCTCAATATCCATTTTTCGACATCCTGTATTTTTTGATCAATGTTCTTTAACCTATTATTGTCCAATAGGTTATACTTATTTGAATATTTTTGCAAACGCAATTCGGCGCTTCCATGATTGAGCAAAAGGCGATATTCCGCGCGGCTTGTAAACATCCTGTACGGCTCCCGCGTGCCTTTCGTCACCAGGTCGTCGATGAGAACCCCGAGATAAGCCTCGTCCCTCCCCAGAATCATAGGTTCTTCTTTTCGGGTTTTCAGAACCGCATTGACTCCGGCCACCAATCCCTGCCCGGCTGCCTCTTCATAACCGGAGGTGCCATTAATTTGTCCGGCAAAAAACAAGTTCTCCACTATTTTGGATTCCAGGGAGGGGAAAATTTGGGTTGGTGGGGCGAAATCATACTCCACCGCATAGGCCGGTCGAAGAAGCTCCACATTCTCCAATCCCTTGATACTCCGCAGTATATCGATTTGAACGGTAAGTGGAAGACTGGTGGAAAGCCCATTTACGTACCACTCGTCGGTATGGCGGCCTTCCGGTTCGAGAAATAGTGTGTGCTGCTCTTTATTCGGAAATTTGACATATTTATCTTCAATGCTTGGACAATACCTGGGACCCACTCCTTCAATCTGTCCTCCATACAATGCGGATTTATGCAAATTACTTGCTACAATGTCGGCAGTACGTTGGTTTGTATAGGCCATCCAGCAGGAAACCTGATCCTCCCCGGGCTGCCAGCCTTGCTTTTTTTGGCCAAAATGTTCCACGTGGAACAAATCCTCGCCATCACGTGTATCGTAGAAAGCGAAAAATACCGGCTTTTCATCTCCCTTTTGTTCAAGCAGTCCCGAAAAATTAATGCTTGCACCTAGAATGCGGGGAGGTGTGCCGGTTTTCAACCGCTCCAACGCAATACCCGTATCCAATAAACTTCCGGATAATCCTTTCGAGGTAAAGTCCCCCATCCTGCCGCCTTCACTGCGATTCTCCCCGATATGCATCAAAGCCCGGAGAAAGGTTCCGGTTGTGACGATTACGGTTTCAGCGAAAAAATCGATTCCAAGGTT
>JAJFLT010000312.1 GCA_021772555.1 Opitutales bacterium
ACCACCGCATACTGGGTGTGAAAATTAAAATTGTTGAAACCCCGCCGAGGTAAACGACGGTAGAGCGGAACATGTCCGCTTTCAAACCCGGGGCGCTGGGAGCTGCCGGCACGGGACTTTTGGCCTTTGTGCCCGCGACCGGAAGTCTTGCCATGACCGGAACCCCGGCCCCGGCCAAGCCGTTTCCTGCTTTTTCCGGTATCTGAATTTCTGGGTATGTTGTTGAGCCGCATTTTCGTTAAAATCTCAATTTTTGTTTCCTGAGCGTCTTATCAATCGGTATTCAACCTCTTCTCAGGCGGTAGATGGTGTCTGCCGATCGCAGTTGTTTCAAAGCGTTCAAAGTGGCGAAAGCGACTGCGCCGTGATTATTGGAACCCATTGATTTGGAGAGGACATCTTTGATTCCGGCAGCCTCCAGGACAGGTCGCACGGACCCTCCCGCAATAACGCCGGTTCCGGCGCTGGCTGGTTTCAGCAAAACTTTGCCGCCATCCTGCACTCCTTTGACTTCATGAGGAATGGTATTTCCGTACAACTCAATCTTAATCATTTGCTTGTGCGCCCGCTCGGTCCCCTTGCGGATGGCTTCCGGCACTTCCTTGGCTTTGCCGTAACCGACACCAACACGTCCTTTGCCATCGCCCACCACAACGAGGGCTGAAAAGCTGAATCGACGGCCGCCTTTGACGACTTTGGCACAGCGATTGATGAAAGCCACTTTCTCGAAAAATTCGGGGGCTGCCTCTTGCACGGGTGGGCCGGAATGCCGGCCTCTCCTCGATTGATTTCCTCTTATAACCATATTAAAAATCCAACCCGCCTTTACGGGCTGCCTCTGCAAATGCCTTCACAACGCCGTGGTAAAGGCGTCCGTTGCGGTCGAAGACTACCTTGGAAATGTCTTTTTCAAGGGCTTTGGCCGCATAGAGTAGACCGAGTTTAGCCGCCGACTCCCGATTGGCTTTGAGGCCTTCCTTTTTCAAATCTTTGTCCAGCGATGTCAAACAGACAAGAGTTTTGCCACTGTCGTCATCAATGCCCTGAACGTAAATATGCTTGTTGCTGAAATGTACGCAAAGGCGGGGTCGCTCGGCTGTGCCGTGCACTTTCTTGCGGATGCGCCAGACGCGTTTTTGACGAAGTTTCTTCTTTTTTTCTAAAAGCATGACAGTGAATTTTCTGGCCGTGGCCATTAACCGGTCTTCTTGCCTTCCTTGCGGCGGACGAACTGCCCAATGATGCGCACGCCCTTGCCCTTGTAGGGTTCGACCGGATAATAGCGCTTGATGCGGGCGGCCACTTCTCCGACGAGTTGCTTGTCCGGGCCTTCGACCTTTATGCGGACGTTGTCGGCAACGGTGACGATGATTCCATCGGGTATTTGATATTTGATGGGGTGAGAGTAGCCGAGGTTCATATCGAGGATTTTCCCACTCAGGACCGCCCGGAATCCCACCCCCACAAGCTCGAGGTTTTTGGAGTATCCTTCGGCCACACCCTGCACCATGCCGGCGATAATAGAGCGGGCCGTTCCATGCATGGAACGAGCCATGCGGCTGTCGTCAATGGGGTTGACGTTGACGTTTCCATCATCCACGGCGATCTCGATGGGGCCTTTGAAGTTCTTCTCCAGATTGCCCTTGGGACCTTTCACGGAAACTTTCAAGTTCTCGGCCTGAACCGAGACTTTATCCGGTATGGGAATGGGTACTTTTCCAATTCTGCTCATGGTCTTTTTGGGGCGTCTCTGATAAAAAAAAATTACCAAACTGTGCAAATCATCTCCCCACCCAGGTTTTGGCGCCTCGCCTCGCGGTCCGGCAACACCCCTTGGGAGGTGGTTAAAATCCCGACCCCCAAACCGCCGAGAACGCGGGGGATGTCGTTGCATTTGTAGTAAAGCCTGCGGCCCGGTTTGCTCCACCGGCGGATTCCCGTCACGGCGGGAACCTCATCCACGTATTTAAGGGTCACGGAAAGGATTGGATGGCCCTGGCTGTCGGTGGATTCGGTAACTTCGCGCACATAACCTTCCTTTTTCAGAATTTGGGCGATGCTCAGGTGCAGCTTGGAATGTTTGCCCGTGCATTCGGGTTTCCGGGCACTGGAAGCGTTCCGGATGATGGTTATAAAATTACTGATCGAATCGGACATGGTACTAAAGTTTTAATTCTGAATCAAATGCTGAACAATGCAATAGCTCTCGGGTAATCATTATTTACCAGGATGACTTGGTTACTCCCGGGATCCGTCCCTGTGAAGCCAATTCGCGAAAGGTGATTCGCGACAACCCGTATTTGCGTATATAAGCTCGCGGGCGGCCGGTCACGCTGCAGCGATTGCGGATGCGTATTCGGGATGAGTTGCGCGGCAGCTTGGTCAATTTGCGTTGCGCGGCATAGAAGTCTTCCTCGGAGGTTTCGGGATCGGCAAGGATGCGTTTCAGTTCAGCCCGCTGCGGCGCATAGTGCTTGACCATGCGGATACGCTTGATATCGCGTTGAACCATTGCTTTTTTGGCCATAATAAATAGGTGAGGGTGCGGGTATTGAGTTGTAGTATAGGTTAATTAGTTGCGGCGGAAGGGCATGCCCATTAACTTGAGCAATTCGAGCCCTTCCTCATCGCTTCGGGTGGTGGTTGTAAAAGTGATATCCATCCCGAAAGTGCGGTGGCTGCCATCGATATTGACTTCTGGAAAGATGGTGTGGTCTGAAATGCCCAAGGTATAATTGCCGTTACCGTCGAAACGAGAGGAAATACCCCGAAAGTCGCGAATTCCAGGCAGGGCCACACTGGTCAGGCGGTACATGAATTCATACATGGCATTACCGCGGAGGGTCACCTTCACCCCGACGGGCGAGCCCTCCCGCAATTTGAAATTGGAGATGCTGACGCGCGCTTTGGTGATGATCGGCTTTTGCCCCGCAATGGTCCCGATATTGCGGGCGGTCTCCTCCAGGACACCTTTTTCGGCCTGCGCGCTGATCCCGGAATTGATGACGATCTTCTCGATCACAGGAACCTGGTGCCTGTTCATATAGGCATGGCTCTTCATCAGCTCGGGATGAACCTTTTCTTCGTAAAATGCTTTTAGGGCTGGTTTGCTCATTTGGAATTACCGGTAGTCCCAACCGCCACCGTCTTTAGACGGTAAGTTTTCCTGCCAATCGAGGCGGGAAAAAGGGCAGCGATAAAATGCGCTTGTTTTTTATTTTTCAAGTATAAATTGATCTTTCTTATTCTTCATCGCTGGATTCCGTTTCACTGGAACCGCGGCGTTTGGCCAGGCGGGCATCATAGCGCTCCGCGAACATGACATTGGAAATATGAATGGGGGCCTCGCGATCGATGATTCCTCCGGGATCTTCCTCGGATTTTTTCTTTTCGTGCTTTTTTATTTTATTAACACCTTCGATGAGCACCCGCTGTGTCCGGGGGTCGGTTTGCAGTACTTTTCCCCGATCTCCGCGGCTGGCCCCGGAGATTACCACCACCTCGTCTCCTGTCTTGATTCGTTTTTTCATTTCCCTGCTCGTAAATTTCTTTTTAGATCCAGATTTCCCGATGATTGGTCTATTATTTGATTAAAGAACCTCGGGTGCCAGGCTGATAATTTTCATAAAATTCTTCTGCCGCAGCTCACGGGCAACCGGTCCGAATATGCGGGTGCCGCGCGGGTTGTTTTTGTCATCCAGAATAACGATGGCGTTGCTGTCGAAACGCAGGTAGCTGCCATCGTTACGGCGAATGGGCGCCTTTGTCCGTACCACCACAGCCCGTACCACGGTGCCCTTCTTGACCGATGCGTCGGGTGTACTCTCCTTCACATTAGCCACGATGATATCGCCGACCGAGGCGGTGTTCTTGTTCTGCCCCAAACGCCGGATCATGCGGGCCGATTTGGCCCCCGTGTTATCGGCTATTTCGAGTCTGCTCAGTAATTGCAACATTGCGTTTCTTCCCGTCTGAAAAATTTATTCGATAGAATCCGACCGTTCCGCCACTTGCTCAATTTTTCGATTTGCTGATAATCCGGCTGATTCGCCAGCGTTTGAGTTTGCTCATGGGGCGCGTTTCCATGATTTCCACCTGGTCACCAAGGGAGCACTCGTTTTTTTCATCATGGGCATGAACCACCGTTTTGCGGTTGATCTGCTTGACGTAGCGCGGGTGCGGGATCTTGTAAGCGGAAGTAACCTTCACGCTCTTGTCGCCGGAGCGGCTGGTAACCGTTCCGTTGATGGTTTTGCGCTTGTTTCTTGTTTGGCTTGGCATGGCTGTTGTTGGCATTCGATAAATTTATTAAAAAAGGATTCAGTTTTCCCCGGTGGCTGCTTTTTTCATCTGTAAAAAAGTTTCCAGCCGGGCAATGTCCCGGCGCATTTCGCGCAAGAGGTGCGGCCGGTCCACCTGACCGGTCTCTTTGCGCAGGCGCAAATGCAGCAGCTCATCGCGGGTTTCCCGCAATTTGTTCTCCAGTTCGAGGAGGGAGAGTTCTTTGGCTTCCTTGGTCTTCATGACGAATTCAAAAATTGTCGGCTCTTATTGCTCATCTCTTTGTAAAAACCGGCAGCGAATGGGCAGCTTGCCATCGGCCAGGCTTAGTGACTGGCGGGCGGCGGCCAGGGACGCCCCCGAAACTTCGAAAAGAATCGTGCCCGGTTTTATCACCGCGACAAAGTGATCGGTAGCTCCCTTGCCCTTGCCCATACGGGTTTCCGCTGGTTTCTTGGAAACCGGTTTGTGGGGGAAAATACGAATCCAGACCTTGCCTTTGCGCTTGAGATTGCGGTTGATGGCAACGCGGCAAGCCTCGATCTGGGACGCGCTGATCCAGGCGCGATCCAGGCTTTGAATGCCATAATCGCCAAAAGCGAGCGTGCAACCGCGTTTGGCCACGCCACGCACACGGCCGCGCTGCGACTTGCGGTATTTGGATCGGGATGGTGAAAGCGCCATGACAGTTAAATTTTAGTTAGAGGGTAAAGGTTAACTATTTTCGTAATCACAAATTCAGAAATCAGCCCATTGGCGATTCGTCCGGCAGTGTGCAAATCCAGCACTTGACTCCGATGGCTCCGGCAACGGTGCGGGCTTCGACGCAGCCGTAGTCGATGCTTTCCCGCAAGGTGTGCAAGGGCACCCGCCCGGCGCGTTGCATTTCCGTGCGGGCGATATCGGTGCCCCCCAACCGGCCGGAGACCTGCACGCGGATGCCTTCGGCACCGAGGCTCATGGTGGTTTGGACGGCTTTTTTCATGGCCCGGCGAAAGGCGATGCGCCGCTCCAGTTGCAGGGCTATGTTTTCCGCCACCAACTGCGCCACCAGATCCGGTTTTTTCACTTCCTGGATGTCGAGCAGGATATCTTTCTTCACCAGCTTGGAGAGGCTCTCCTTGATTTTTTCCAACTCCTGGCCCTTGCGTCCGATGACGATGCCGGGACGCGCCGTAAAAATCTTGACCCGGATGCGATTTCCCGCCCTCTCGATGAAAATTTTCGGAACCGCCGCATAACGAAGCTTTTTATTGATCAATTCACGGATTTTATAATCCTCCAGAATAAATAGGCCGAATTCTTCTTTTTCGGCATACCAGCGCGACTCCCAGTCGCGACGGACTTGTAGGCGAAAGCTTGTTGGATGTACTTTTTGTCCCATGAATTTATAATTTTAAAGGTAACTAACTAGCTTTCTGAATCCGTTTCGTCCTTCTTCTCAGAAAGAATAATACGGATGTGGCTGTTGCGTTTCTTAATCGGTTTGGCCATTCCCCGGGCACCGGCCCGCCAGCGTTTGATGGTGGGTGCTTCTTCCACCACGGCGGTCTTTACGACCAGGTCGTTCGAGGAGAGGTTATTGTTGTTCTCGGCATTGGCCACGGCCGAAACGAGGGTTTTATGAATCAGACGGGCTGATTTTCGCGGAATGAAAGTGAGCAATTCGATGGCTTCATTGGCATCGCGACCCTGGATCTCCCGTGCGACCTGGCGCACTTTTTTGGGCGACATACGGACGAATTTGGTTAAAGCCTGGACTTGCATGGGTGAAAATGGGTTGCCGGAAATTACCGGTTAATGTTTCTGGGTATGGGGGTTATGGGTTTTAAACGACCGCGTGGGGGAAAATTCGCCCAGTTTATGGCCGACCATGTTTTCCGTTACAAAGAGCGGGATGAAGCTTTTCCCATTGTGGATCTCGAAATTCAAATTGACGAAATCCGGGGTAATGGTGGAACGGCGCGACCAGGTGCGAATCGGCCGACGTGAATCCGTCATCTGCGCTTGCCGGACTTTGTCCATAAGCGGCGGGTCGACAAAATATCCTTTTTTAACTGATCGAGACATGGCTACTTTTCAATTTTCGAAGTACGGATTAAAATACATTATGCGTGGGTTAACGTTTCATTCTGCGGCCGTCGCGACGGATGAGAATCATTTTATTGGTCGATTTTTTCTTAACCCGAGTGGGGAAACCTTTGGACAATTGCCCCCAGGGGGAAACGGGGTGGCCTCCCCCGGAAGTGCGGCCTTCTCCACCGCCCATGGGGTGATCCACAGGATTCATGGCAACGCCGCGCACACGGGGCCGACGGCCCTTCCAACGGTTGCGCCCGGCCTTGCCGATATTGGCGTGCCGGTGGCTGGCATTGCCCACCGCACCAATGGTGGCCCGGCAATCGGCGGGAACCAAACGGATTTCTCCGCTCGGCATTTTGAGTGTGGCGCGATCGCCGTCGATATTAACAAGCTGGGCCGAGGCTCCGGCGGAGCGGGCCATCTGGGCGCCCTTGCCCGGTAATAATTCGATGCAGTGCACCCTGGTGGCTAGCGGTATCGAACGCAGCGGCATGTTGTTGCCGACTTTGTATTCTCCGCTCTCCTTGGAATTGATCAAAGTATCGCCCTCAGCAATGCCCTGGGGGGCCAGGATATAGCGTTTTTCGCCGTCAAGATACGCCAGCAGGGCGATGTTAGAAGTGCGGTTGGGATCATATTCGATGGTTTTTACCCGTGCCGGAACATCAAATTTAAGGCGTTTGAAATCGATTTTGCGGTAGAGTTTTTTATGCCCGCCGCCGCGACGTCGGGAGGTGATGCGGCCATAGCAATTGCGCCCCCCGGTCCTTTTCTTCGACTCGGTGAGTTTTTTCTCGGGACGTTTCTTGGAAACGATGCGCTTGTTCCTGAGGTGGAAGCGCTGACCCGGGGTCAATGGTCTCTGTTCAACTATGGGCATGGCTGTAAATTAAAAAATTATTTCGGGTATTGGTAAGAGTATGGAAAATCTAGACAATTAAATAACTTCGATCGATTCACCTTCCACGAGGGAAACGATCGCTTTTTTCATTCCCGCTTTGTGGCCGAGCCGACCGCGGCGGGCGCGGTCCCTCTTGGCTTTGGGTTTAATATTGATGACGTTCACTTTGGTCACTTTTACTCCGAAAGTTTTTTCCACCGCCTGTCGTATGCTAATACTGTTGGCCGCAGGGTGCACCTTGAAGGTGTACTTGTTTTCGTGGGAAGAAAGCTCGGTCGCTTTTTCCGTGACGATGAATTCCTGTAATATGCGATCGGCCAGTATCATGACGACGAGGTGGAAGGGGAAGACCCGGCGGCGCGGGCGATTACGGTTTCAATACCGGATTGGGTAAAAAGAATTTTGTCGAAAAGACACAAATCGTAAGGACTGAGGGAAGCGGCATCGGTCATCAGGATGCGGTTGATATTGCGCGCTGACAGAATGGTGTTGTCGCTGAAATTATCATCTACCAGGAGCACGTCGCCCTCGGGCATTATTTTTTTGAGAAGACTGTGGAAGTGGCTGGTTTTGATTTCGGGCAATTCAAACTGCTGTATCACCTCGACATCGCCTTCGCTGGCCCTCTCAAAAAGAGCCCGGCCAAATGCCAGGGATTTCACCTTTCTGTTGATTTTTTGCCCGAAGTCCCGGGGTCTCGGGCCGTGGACCACACCGCCGCCGCGCCAGATAGGGGAACGGCGGCTGCCGGCGCGGGCCGATCCGGTGCCTTTTTGACGAAATGGTTTTTTGCCACTGCCGCTCACCTCGCTCCTCAATTTTGTGGAGGCATTGCCCTGGCGCTGATTGGCCTGGTAGGCGAGAACAACCTGGCGCAAAGCCTGCACGCCTTTGTCACCCTCATATTCGGGAATATTGTAATCCTTTTCCCCGCCCGTGGCGCCTTCGGAATCATAGTATCGTAATTTCATGGCTCAATCGTGGGGGAAAGACGGTTTCAGGCGGATTTGCGGATTTTCTTGGCGGCACGAACGAGAAGAGTCGCTCCGTTAGGGCCGGGCACGCTGCCTTTTACCAGAATCAGATTCTTCTCCTCCAGCACTTTGACAATTTTAAGGTTCTGCATGGTGCGCCGCACGTTGCCCATGTGACCGGGCATCTTGCGGCCTTTATAAACCTCGCCCGGCCATTGGCACTGGCCATAGGAACCGCCCCGGCGGTGCATCATGGAACCATGGGAGGCGGGACCGCCGCTAAAACCCCAGCGTTTGACTACTCCCTGGAAACCGCGGCCCTTGGTCACGGCTATAACGTCCACTTTGGGCACATCATTAAAGCCGGCCACAGTCAGTATTTCACCGCTCTTGTATTCCGGCTCCTGAGGGCAACGAATTTCCGTCATACGGGCGGCGGGAGCAACTCCCGATTTTTTAAAATGCCCGCTCATTGCTTTGTTGGTATTAAAGGTTTTTTTGCTGCCGAAGCCCACCTGGACCGCATTGTAGCCATCACTCTGAACAGTCTTGATCTGCGTGACGGGACAAGGGCCAGCCTCGATAACCGTTACCGGGACGAGCTGATTTTCCTCGTTGTAGATCTGCGTCATGCCGACTTTTTTGCCTAGGAGTGTAAAATTCATGAGGGCTAAAAATTTTTTAGATTAAAGAGTTGGTTCCTCAGACATTGATGGTGACGTCCACACCGGCCGGGAGATTGAGCTTTTTCAGCTCGTCCACCGTTTGGGCGGTGGGCTCGATGATGTCGATTAGGCGTTTGTGGGTGCGCATTTCAAACTGCTCCATGGACTTTTTGTCAACATGGGGAGATCGGTTCACGCTGATTTTTTCGATCTTGGTAGGCAACGGCACTGGGCCGGAAACACGCGCGCCGGATCGCTTCGCCGTATCCACAATATCGGTGGCCGACTGGTCGATTACGCGGTAATCGTAACCTTTGAGTTTAATGCGTATTCTCTGTCCTGTCATGAGGGCTGATTCCGATTCTAGGCGCGGGCCGGTTCGCGGGTGGAGGATTCGACGATTTTTTGTTCCATGCGTGCGGGAACCTTTTCAAAATGGGCGGGCTCCATCGAGTAAGAGGCGCGGCCTTTTGATAAAGAGCGCACATCGGTGGCGTAGCCAAACATGGTTTCCAGCGGCACGTGAGCCGTAATGGCGGTTAAGTTGCCCTTGGTTTCCATGCCCTGTATTTGTCCCCGGCGACGGGTGAGATCACCCATGATGTCCCCCTGGGATTCTTCCGGGGTGGTCACTTCCACTTTCATGATCGGTTCCAAAATGGCGGGATCGGCATTCTTCATGGCTTCTTTGAAGGCAAATATGCCGGCCATTTTGAAAGCCAGCTCAGAGGAATCCACATCGTGAAAGCTCCCGAAAACGAGCTGAACCTTGAAGTCGATCACCGGGTACCCGGCGATGACGCCATTTCGGGCTCCTTCCAGAATACCCATCTCGGTCGGCTTGATGTATTCTTTGGGTATCACTCCGCCAACGATCTTGTTATCAAATTCGTAGCCATCTCCGCGGGGCACCGGTTCGAGCATAATCTCGGCATGGCCATACTGGCCGCGGCCACCGGACTGGCGGACGAACTTGCCCACGCCTTTGGCCGACTTGAAGATGGCTTCGCGATAGGCGATCTGCGGTTTGCCGGCATCTGCCTGGACTTTAAATTCACGGAAGAGACGGTCGCGCAGGATATCGAGATGCAGCTCACCCATACCCGCGATGATGGTTTGCCCGGTCTCCTCATCGGTCCGCACGACAAAAGTGGGGTCTTCCTCGGCCAGACGTTGCAGGGCCAATGACAGTTTCTCCTGATCCGCCTTGGTGGCGGGCTCGATGGACATCGACAGGACGGGGTCGGGAAAGGTGGGTGGTTCCAACCGGACATCGAGTTGTCTCGTGCACAGGGTGTCACCGGTTATGATATCCTTGGCCCCGATGATGGCACAGATGTCGCCGGAATAGGCGACATCGATGTCCTTGCGGGCGTCGGCCTTCATGACCATCAGGCGGCTGATGCGTTCCTGTCGGCGGGTGCGGGGGTTGTAGAGGGTGCTGCCTTTTTTCAGTTCGCCTTGATAAACCCGGAAAAACACGAGTTTGCCCACATAGGGGTCGGTTGCCAACTTGAAGGCCAGACCGGCCAGATCGGCCGCATCATCGGGAACTATTTCCATCTGGGTTTCGCCTTCGTCCAGATGCCCGATCATGGGGGGCAGGTCGAGCGGGTTGGGCAAATAATCGACAATGCAATCCATGACCATTTGCACGCCCTTGTTTTTAAATGCAGTACCGGGCAGGACTCCCAGGAAATCGAGAGATAAGGTGGCTTTACGCACGGCCGCCTTTATTTCATCCTCCTCCAACTCCGTCCCTTCGAGAAATTTTTCGGCCAGGGCGTCATCAAAATCGGCTAGGGCCTCAATGAGGGCCTCACGGTATTTCGAGGCCAGGTCGACCATGTCGGCGGGAATGTCGGTAACCTCGTATTCCATCCCCATGACATCGTTTTCGTTGTAAAGGTAGGCTTTCATGGTGACCAGGTCCACCAAACCTACAAAACGGTCTTCGGCCCCAATGGGCAAAAAGAGCGGATGGGCATTGCCGCCGAGCTTCTGGCGGATGTCTTCCACCGCCCCAAAAAAATCGGCCCCGGTTCGATCCATTTTATTGATGAATGCAATCCGAGGCACATTGTATTTGTCCATCTGGCGCCAGACGGTTTCCGACTGTGGTTGAACGCCGGCCACCGCACAAAATACGCCCACGGCGCCATCAAGAACACGCAGTGACCGCTCGACCTCTGCCGTAAAATCGACATGGCCGGGCGTATCAATGATATTGATCTTGTGCCTGATATCGCTGAAAGGTCCCTCGCGGGTAGTCCAATCACAGGAAATGGCGGCGGAGGTAATGGTGATGCCTCGTTCGCGTTCCTGCTCCATCCAATCGGTGGTGGCGTTGCCGTCATGCACTTCACCGATCTTGTGGACCACTCCGGTGTAGTAGAGCATCCGTTCGGTGGTGGTGGTTTTACCCGCGTCGATATGGGCCGCAATACCAATATTGCGGGTGTATTCCAGAGGGGTCCCGCGGTTTTTGGAGTTCGCAGGAGATATGTTCTCAACAGTGCTCATGAAAATTTTTTACCAGCGTAAGTGGGCAAAAGCGCGGTTAGATTGCGCCATGCGGTGGGTGTCGTCCTTTTTCTTAACGACTTGCCCGGTGTTGTTGTAGGCGTCGATGATCTCCGAGGCAAGCGCCTCTTTCATGATGCCTTTGCGACTGCGGGCGGCATTGCGCAACCAGCGGAAGGCCAGACTCTGCTGGCGCTCGAACGAAATTTCCAACGGAACCTGGTAGGTGGTTCCCCCCACCCTGCGGCTTTTCACTTCAAGCTTGGGGCGGACATTCTCCAAAGCCCCCATGAGCAAATCCACAGGATCCCCTTTGCCCAGCTTTTCGCTGACGCGCTCGAAAGCGCCATAAACGATCCTCTGGGCGGTCGTCTTCTTACCGTCCTGCATGACCACGTTGATCAGTTGGCTGACCAAGGGGCTGTTGTAGCGTGGTTCGGGAGCTGGCTCCCTTTTGACTGCTCGACGTCTTCTCGACATGATTAAAAAAACTTTCGCCTGTTGTTGATCCCTACCCTCGCCCTGTTTTTGGCAAAGGATCGGAAAAACCAAAATTCACACCTTATTTCTTGGCGTCCTTCGGCCTCTTAACGCCGTATTTTGAGCGGCTGCGCCGGCGTTTATCCACCCCCAGGCAATCGAGAGCGCCGCGAACGATATGATAACGCACACCGGGCAGATCTTTCACCCGGCCCCCGCGCACCAGCACAACGCTGTGCTCCTGCAGGCTGTGCCCTTCGTCCGGAATATAAGCGATAACTTCTATGCCGTTGGTTAGACGCACTTTAGCCACTTTGCGAATGGCCGAATTGGGTTTTTTAGGAGTGCGGGTCATCACCTGTACGCAAACGCCACGCCGAAACGCGTTGCCCTTCAGAGCGGGCGACTTCGATTTGCTCTTGATGATTTTCCGCGGTTTGCGGACAAGCTGATTAATAGTAGGCATAAGCCACGGGTGCTTTTCCGTGAAAAGCGAAAAAGGTAAATGTTCTTATATACAGTGCAAGCAGAATTTTAGAAAAATATTCAGTAATAACCGCTTCCCCCTAAATACCAGGAACAGAGCCCGGAGAGAAAGGCGATAAAGTTTATATTAACTGGTAGCCCGAAGGTTCAGCGAGTTAGTTTCAACCCGCCTCCTCTGAGCCTGTGAGGGCCTCGGCCATTTCCGGACCGAGGGTATTGATGCGCAAACGCCGGTAGCGGGGCAATCCAGTACCAGCCGGTATGAGGTGCCCCATGATGACGTTTTCCTTGAATCCTTTGAGCTGGTCCTTCTTCCCCAGAGTGGAGGCATCGGTGAGAACCCGCGTGGTCTCCTGAAATGAGGCTGCTGAAATGAAACTTTCCGTCTCGATGGAGGCTTTGGTGATGCCCAAAAGAATGGGCTCTCCTTCGGCGGGCATGCCGCCGGCCTCGATGATACGCTCATTTTCATCCATGAAGTCCTGCCGGTCCACTTGTTCACCCCAGAAAAAGTCGGAGTCACCCGGTTCGGTGATGCGCACTTTGCGCAGCATCTGCGATATGATGACTTCGATGTGCTTGTCGTTGATGACCACTCCCTGCAATCGGTAAACCTTCTGGATTTCAACCAGCAGGTACTCCTGTAAATTGTTGGGTCCCAGAATCTCCAGAATTTCGTGCGGATCGGGCGAGCCTTCCGTCAAATGCTGCCCCTTGGCCACGCGGTCGCCCGGCTGCACGATAATGTGCTTGCTGTGCGGAATGAGGTGGCCTTCTTCCTGCCCTGTATCCCCGTCCGTGACAATGAGCTTTTTCTTCCCCCGGACCATGGCGCCGAAGGATACCACCCCATCGATTTTAGCCATTTCGGCGGCTTCTTTGGGGCGACGCGCTTCAAACAATTCGGCCACCCGGGGCAAACCACCGGTGATGTCCTGAGTCTTGGAGGCCTGACGAGGGGTTTTGGCCAGAAGGGCACCGGGGTGAATGATATCCCCCTGGTTGACCACGATCTGGGCACCGGTCGGGATCGAGTAGGTAGCAACCAATTTTCCCTTGGCAGATTTTTCGTGAATCTGGATTACCGGGTTGAGGTCCTCCTTATGCTCGATGACAACGGAAGCAATCTGGCCGGTGGCCTCATCCATCTCCTTCTTGATGGTAACTCCGGGAATCATATCGTCAAAGACGATGACGCCGGCTTTTTCGGATAGAATGGGCACATGGTGCGGGTCCCACATGGCCAAAGCGTCCCCTTTGGCGATTTTCTTACCGTCAGCCACGGTGAGGACGGAACCAGCTACAATATTGTAGTTTTCCAGTTCCTTATCATCCTCATCGACGATTAGGATGGAACCGGTTTTATTGAGGACGATGCTGGCCCCCTCTTCGGTCGATACCATCCTCAGCCCCCGGTATTTCACGATTCCATCGTTGCGAACGCGGATTTCGGGATTCTTGAATATCTGGCTGGCAATGCCGCCGATATGGAAAGTGCGCATGGTCAACTGAGTCCCCGGCTCTCCGATGGATTGGGCCGCGATGATCCCGACAGCCGCTCCTACCTCCACCAGGTTGTTCGTGCCGGGGTTGATGCCATAGGCCATGGACGGCAGGTTGGAGCGATGCATGTGGGTCAAGGGGGACATGATTTTCACCCGATCAACGCCACAATCTTCGATCCGGGCGGCAATCTCCTCGGTCACCATTTTCCCGTTCTGGATAATCAACTCCTCAGGATCGAGGGGGTTGTAAATATCGTCGCTGACGCAGCGGCCCACGATGCGGTCATAGAGACTGACAATTTCGTCATCTCCTTCGTTAATGGTCTGTTTCCAGATACCGTCACGATTACCGTCATCCTTGTCGGTAATGATAACGTCCATAGCCACATCGCAAAGTTTGCGGGTCAAATAACCGGCATCGGCCGTCTTCAGAGCGGTATCAGCCAAACCTTTGCGGGCGCCGTGGGTGGAAATAAAGTACTCGAGCACGGAGAGCCCCTCGCGAAAGGAGGAAAGAATTGGCCTCTCGATGATTTCTCCCGAAGGTTTGGCCATGAGCCCGCGCGTACCGCAAAGCTGGCGTACCTGCTGACGGTTGCCTCGGGCCCCCGAGTCCATCATCAGAAATACGGGGTTGATTTCATCTTTCCCCTTGTTTTCCTCCAAACCGTCGTAAACGGATTTGGCAATCTCGTCGGTGGCGCTGGTCCAGGCGTCGATTATTTTGTTGTAGCGTTCACCTGAAGTGATGATCCCCTTGCGGTATTGCCCCTCGATTTCATCGATTTTGCCCCTTGCGGAGTGGATGATTTCCGGTTTGTCCTGAGGTATGATCATATCGCCGATACCGATGGATATACCGGCTCGGGTGGCGTTGGTAAAGCCGAGTTCCTTGAGTGCGTCGAGCACTTCGACGGTCACTTTTTTGCCTCCGGCCAGATAGGATTGCAAAATAAGATCCCCCAGTTTGCCCTTGGCCACTGCGGCATTGACGAAACCGACCTCAGCCGGCCAGATATCATTAAAAATCACCCGTCCCACCGTGGTGCGCAGGATCTTGCGGGTGCTGTTTCCGAATATCGTCTCTTTGCCGTAATCGGGATTTACGAATTGTACCCAATCATGCTTTTTCAGAAGACCGTCACCCGCCGCCAGGTGAACCTCCTGGGTATTGGTAAAGAGGGGCAGTCGTTCATCTTTGGGCAATGGTTTGCGCGGGTCCAGGGTCAGGTAATAAGAACCCAAAACAATATCCTGGGATGGGGTCAGGATGGGTTTGCCACTGGATGGGGAGAAAATGTTATGGGTGGACATCATGAGCAATTTGCACTCCATCACCGCCTCCAGGGAAAGGGGCACGTGAACGGCCATCTGGTCGCCATCGAAGTCGGCATTGTAGGCGGTGCACACCAGTGGGTGGACGCGGATGGCGTCACCCTCGATGAGAACGGGCTCGAAGGCCTGGATGGATAGGCGGTGCAAGGTGGGCGCGCGGTTGAGCAGAACCGGGTGCCCTTTGGTCACTTCCTCCAAAATGTCCCATACTTCGGGGGATTTTTTCTCGATCATTTTTCGGGCTCCGCGCACTGTGTGGACAAAGCCAAGTTCTTTCAGCCGCCGGATGATAAACGGCTCGAAAAGGACCAGAGCCATTTTCTTGGGTAATCCGCACTGATTTAGCTTCAATTCCGGACCGATAACGATGACGGAACGGCCGCTGTAATCGACGCGTTTGCCGAGCAAATTCTGACGAAATCGGCCCTGCTTGCCTTTGAGCATGTCGCTCAATGATTTGAGGGGGCGATTGCCCGCTCCGGTCACGGCCCGGCCATGCCGCCCATTGTCAAAAAGGGCATCCACCGCTTCCTGCAACATGCGCTTCTCATTGTGGATGATAACGTCCGGAGTTTTCAGCTGGAGGAGGTTTTTCAACCGATTGTTGCGGTTGATGACGCGCCGGTAAAGGTCGTTCAGGTCGCTGGTGGCAAAACGGCCGCCTTCCAGCGGCACGAGGGGACGAAGGTCCGGCGGAATGACCGGAAGAACCTCCAGCACCATCCAGTTGGGCATGGTGTTCGACGAAATAAAACCGCCGATGACTTTGAGCCTTTTGGAGAGCTTTTTCTTGATCTGCTTGGAGCGGGTATTGTGCATTTGCTCATGCAATTCATCCACCAGGGAGGGCAAATCCATGCGCTGGAGAACCTCCTGCAGGGCGATGGCACCCATCTTGGCTTCAAAAGAATCTTCCCCGTATTCGTCGATCGCCTGCAGGTATTCCTGCTCGGTCAAGAGTTGTTTTTCCTCCAGGGGTGTTTTACCGGGATCTGTCACGAGGTAGTTCTCGTAATAAATGACCCGCTCCAGATTGCGCGCCGTCAGGTCGAGGAGCAATCCCAACCGGCTGGGCATGCTTTTGAGAAACCAGATATGGGAAACCGGCACGGCCAGCTCGATATGGCCCATGCGCTCGCGCCGCACGCGGGATACAGTCACCTCGACCCCGCAGCGATCGCAAACCACACCCTTGTATTTGATGCGTTTAAATTTACCGCAGGCGCATTCGTAATCGCGCACCGGCCCAAATATACGCTGGCAAAAGAGACCTCCGGGTTCCGGCTTGAAAGTGCGGTAATTGATCGTTTCGGGGTTTTTGACCTCCCCGCGCGACCAGGACCGGATGATGTCGGGCGAGGCTACCGTAATGGAGACGACATCGAAGGATTGATCTTTTTCGAGGCCGAGAACTTCTCTTACTTCTTGAGTGCTCATAAGTTCGGTAATGGTTGGATTACTGATAAATTAATGGAATGAATAATGTCTGAATTCAGTGCGAAAATTATAGTGAAAAACTGCCTAAACTGTCCTCAGATTCGAGCCGTATATCGAGGCAGAGACTTTGCATTTCTTTCATCAATACATTGAAGGATTGCGGGGTTCCCGCCTGTAGGCTGTTGTCGCCTTTGACCAGTGATTCGTATATTTTGGTCCGTCCCTGCACATCGTCCGATTTAACGGTGAGCAGTTCCTGCAATGTATAGGCGGCCCCGTAGGCTTCCAGGGCCCAAACCTCCATTTCCCCAAAACGCTGACCCCCGTACTGGGCCTTTCCGCCCAGGGGTTGCTGGGTAATCAAGCTGTAGGGGCCCACCGCGCGGGCATGGATCTTGTCGGCCACCAGATGGTTCAGCTTCATCATGTAGATATAGCCGACCACCACCTCCTGGTCGAAGGGTTCGCCGGAGCGCCCGTCGATCAAAATACTTTTTCCGCTCTCGGGTAAACCGGCTTCCTTGAGGTAGCCGCGAACCCGTTTTTCCGAAATTCCGTCAAATACCGGCGTGGCCACTTTGATGCCGAGTTTTTTGCAAGCCCACCCTAAATGGGTTTCGAGGACCTGGCCGACATTCATTCGGCTGGGCACCCCGAGTGGGTTGAGGCAAATCTCGATTGGTGTTCCATCCGGTAGAAATGGCATGTCTTCCTCCGGCACGATTTTTGCGATAACGCCCTTGTTGCCATGGCGACCGGCCATTTTGTCGCCCACCTGTACTTTACGCTTGGTGGCCACATAGACCTTTACGTTCTTGATAACCCCGGAATCGATGTCGTCTCCTGCCTCGATTGACTCGATTTTACGCTCCCGGTCATTTTCCAGCTCCTCGAATTTAACGGTGAAGGAGTTGATGATTTCCATTATCTTGATCCGCACCGGCGAGGGATCGATTTCGACCGTCTTGTAAACCGCGGCCAGGCGGCGGAGAAGTGTTTTGGTGATTTTGCGGTTGGCCGGAATGATGATCTCATTGGTTTCCGTGTTAATCACGTCGAGGGGAATTTTTTCACCCAGCAAAATGTTGGAGAGGGACTCGGTCAGGTTTTCCCGCAGCCGATCCATTTGGGAACGATATTCCTCGTTGATCTTCTTGACCTGGCGTCTGCGGTCCGAAGGGCTCAGTTTCTCGCGGTCGGCCTCGATTCGGCTGGATATCTTGACATCCATGACGATGCCGAAAACCCCCGAAGGGACGAGCAGTGAGGTGTCCTTAACATCGGCCGCCTTCTCCCCGAAGATGGCCCGCAGGAGTTTTTCCTCGGGGGCCAGCTCGGTTTCGCTTTTGGGGGTGATTTTACCCACCAAAATATCTCCCGGTTTGACCTCTGCGCCAACCCGCACAACGCCGTCGTGATTGAGGTTCTTGAGTGCTTCCTCGCCCACATTGGGGATATCCCGGGTAATTTCCTCGGGCCCCAGTTTGGTGTCCCGGGCTGTCACCTCGAATTCCTCGATATGGATGGATGTGTAGGTATCCTCCTTGATCAGTTTTTCGCTGATAAGGATGGCGTCCTCGAAATTGTAGCCATTCCAAGGCATGAAGGCGACGAGCAC
>JAJFLT010000313.1 GCA_021772555.1 Opitutales bacterium
CATGTGGTCCTTTTTGTAAATATACGCCGGAATGACCAACATGACGGCGGCCGCGGCCACCCCCACGAGAAAAGTGAAATTCGCGATATAGACCCCCCAGGAAACCTGACTGGTCAATCCCGTGGTGCTCAAACCCTGCACGAACTGCCAGGAATAGGCGCGCAGCCCGATCAGGCAAAACACGCATAAAATAGCCATCCAGGTATAGTATTTCCACGTCCCCTGGAAGGAAAGGAGGACCACGCGGACCAAGAATAATGGATAATCTTTCATCTTTCGATCCGTATCATGTATCGAAGAAATAGTAAAAACGCGGCACCGTTCCGACGTCTTCCTTGAGGATGTAAACCCTCTTGTTTTTAAGGATGTAATTGATCTCGCTATCGGGATCGAGGAGATTGCCGAATATGCGGGCTCCCGTCGGGCAGACTTCCAGACAAGCTGGGTATTTGCCCTCCCGGGTGCGGTGCAGGCAGAAGGTGCATTTCTCCACCACGCCCTTGGGCCGGATGCGGTTGCTCAAATAATCCTGATTCGGATTGATGGCCTCCTGCGGAACCTTTGGTTTCTCGAAATTAAAGCGCCGGGCGTCGTAAGGACAGGCCGCCATGCAATAGCGGCAACCGATGCACCAGTTGTAATCAACCACGATAATGCCGTCCGGCTCCTGCCAGGTGGCCTTGACCGGGCAGGCCTTGGTGCAGGGGGATTCCCGGCATTGGTGGCACTGCACCGGCATATAGTATTTATCTTTTTGCGGCACCTCCTCGGGGTCGTAATATTGATTGGAAGACTCCAGATTGATGGAGCCTTTGTCCAGTTCCAGCACCCGGATGTAAGACATTTCGATATCGTCGGCCGACTCCCGCGATTGATTGTTCTCGGCCATGCAGGCATGGGCGCACTTGCGGCAGCCCACGCAACGGGTCAAATTCAGCGCATAGGCGAAGCCGACGCCCTCCAGCGGCTTCAGGTCGGACACCTGCGGCCTTACGCCATACTGTTCCTGGCATTGTTCCTCCAGGTCGCTCAGGATGCGTTTCATGGCCTCGGGAGTCAACTGGTGATAGTGTTTCTGCAAAAGGCTATCGAGGGTCAATTCTCCACGCTCCAGCTTGAGCAAGGGCTCCAGGGCCGCCACCACCCCGGACATTCCCACCAGGGAAGCCGCCGTCCCTTTCAAAAATGTGCGCCGGGTCAGTGGTTTCAACGACTCCCTGATCGTCCGTGGCTGGACGGCTTTTTCACTTTCCGCATTCATTTGTGGTCGGTTTCCTTTTTGCCGGAATGCTCCTCAGCCAACTTTCGGGCGTGTTCGGCCCCCGCCGCGCGCAAAGGATAATTGGGCGCGGGCAGCGGATGAATGGCATGGTATTTGGGGAAATGCGGATCGTGGCATTGGATGCAGCGCAATCGGGTCTGCGGTCCTTTGTCGGTGTCCCAATATCCGTTTTTGCGCCCATGCACACCGGCCTTCCAATCCCGATATTTCGGCCCATGGCACTTGGCGCAGAGCATCACCACATCCTTTTCCGAAATCACCGCTCCGTCATAATCGGCGAAAACCCCTACATTCTTCTCATTGTGGCAATTGAGGCAAAAGCGATTATTGCCGTGGTTCAGGACGATGTCGTCATGCTCCACCAAATCGAAGTCGCGCCTCCATTGTGCATCGAACAAATCGTGGCATTCCCTGCAATCGTAGGTCCAGCCCATCTTGGTCAAATCCAGTCCCGTGGTGAAACGCGGGGGCGTTTTATCCAAATGAGTGTCGCTGGCCAAACCGGTTTCAGGCTGCTTAGGTAGTCCGGATTCATCAGAAACCGTAGCGGGTTGGAGGGAACCTTGCGCCGTTCCCGCTCTCTGGCTATCCTCATTGTCAGAATCCGCCTGCTGGGCAATGGTGAAAGCCACCGGCAAAAGGGCTCCAACCAGCAGCAACAACAACAAAGCACCTGGCCAAACCCCGAATTTTACCATCCAGGTTCCAGATTTCCTCAAAATACGGGCAAGCCCTATGAATTTTATAATGCGCAACACCAGCCAAAAAGAGATACACAGTTATTAGTCACACCATAGTATCGGATAAATCGCCCCAAAAGCCACGCATCCCTTAGCCAACACTACGCAGTAATTGACCCTGCCAATAACTCTTCTAGCACTCAACATTCTCTAGAACCTATCCAGTGGTCTTGGATAATTCCTTGACCTTACAAATGATTCAAAATAATTTCCGAATCTCACCGAGTTTCGAAATGCCAGCACTCTATTGCATCATAATCTTTGCAATTAGCTTTAATTATTCTCTGGCCGGAGCGGTTGTCATCCACAAAGACGAGCCGCAACTGTTTATCGACGACTTCCTCATCGAATCGAGTGACGGTCTGCGGCGCACCCTCCATGAACCGACTAAGGACCATGGCGGAAATCGGCCGGTCATTGAACTTGTTGACGAATTCGGGGAAAACAACGGCTCTCTGCAGGCTGCCACAATCCTTTTCGATTCAAAACTTGGCAAATATGTCATGTTCACAACCGGCTATGGAAGCAAGGTTGATGACCGCAAATGGGATTTCCTGCGCATTTACCGTTATACTTCATCGGACGGCATGAATTGGATCCGCGGCGATAACGGCGAGGCCGATTGGGTGTTCCCGCGTTCGCCGGAAGATTACTATGATCCGGCAAGCGACACCTATGCCACAAACTTGGATGCCCACACTTTTTACTATGACGCAAACGACCCCGAATTTCCCTACAAAGGATGGATCTGGTTCGCCAATTGGGGAGATGAACGTGAAGGCATGTATTATATGCGATCTCACGATGGGCGGCATTGGGAGCGCGGTATTAAAGTTCTTCCCTACATCACCAGACACTTTGACCACAACGGAATCCCGATGGCTGGCACCGGCGACATGTCCTTGTTCGGCCATGATCCCGTCACCGGCCGTTTCCTCGCTTCATTGCGGTTTTACCGTCTCGATTACGAAGGCAAAAAAAACGGCATGCGCTCCAGGGGCTTTATGTATTTCGACCGGTTGGACGAACCGATCGACCTCGATTTACTGCCCGAACTCAATCTCATCCCACCAGCCCGCGATTTTGGGGGCGATCTGCCGGACGACGAGTATTACAGCGTCAACGTCTGGCCATACGGCCGTTTATGGTTGGGTGAATTGCGGCTCTATCATTCCGGGGACCCCTACCCCTATTCCGCCGCAGACTGCACGTTTTTCAAGCTGGTTTCAAGTCGTGACGGACTGCATTGGAAAAAAGTTCCTTATGTTAACACTAGCGGCATTCCCGAAGTCTTTATTCCCAACGGCCCGGAAGGTGGAAACAATGGTCGCAACGACGGCGGTTACTTTACCGAGATGCGAGGCGGCCCTCTCACCATTAATAACGAGTTGATCTTTTACTACGGCTCCTCCTCGTTCGGTAAAAAAAAGCCAAACCCCAACCGTTTAATGGGCGGAGGCATTTTTCGCGCCCGATTACGAATCGACGGTTTCGTCTCCATCGATGCCGGAACTCTAACCACACCGTCCCTCAAGATTGAAGGCGAAAACCTCTATGTCAACAGCGTTGGCAACATCGAAGTTAGCATTATCAACGAAAAAGGCCAACGCATCGTCAAAACGAAATTAAAAGACGACAACATCCGAAACCACGTCCTCTTTAAAGGACATAAACTCACTCACTACTGGACGAACGGAAAATCCAAACTACAATTCAAAATAACCAAAAACGCCCAACTGTACGCCTTCCGCGTAGAATAGTAATTTATTTATTTTCCATGTTTCGATCACAGATCGCCCGTATGGAACGGATCAACGTAAACGTCCATTTCGATCCCGTATTTTCTCTGCGCATATCTGTGTAATCTGTGGTTAAAATAATACGTGATCTATTAGCCCGAATATGCCAAAACGTTCACCGTGTTTCCGCCAGCGTTTTCATCAAGTGGATGGTGAAAAGGGCGGCTTGCCGGGCGGCGATCTGGCCTAGTCGGCGGTAATGGACTCCGGGGTCGGGTTGGGCTGAATTGCTGCCGCTGCGGATGACCAAATGGGGCACATTCAGGTGATGGCAAACCTGGCCCACGGCGGAGCTTTCCATTTCCATCAGGTCGCATCCCAGTTTTTCACGGATATCTTCAATCCGCTCACTGGTAACGCCGAAAAGATCGCTCGAACAAACGGAACCCGCCAATACCTTTGGCTGGTAGGTCTCGTCGCCCACAGTTACTTCGCCGGGGGTATAGGTCTTGGCCACCTTTTTAGCCAGCTTCAATAAGCCCGGGTCGGCGGTGAAAGAATAGTGGGTCATGGTTCCTTTGGTCGGTCCGCGCACTTTGCGGTAAATCACGCCCTCATCGGTTAAATTACCAGCACAGTGGTGGATGGATTTCTTGGCGATGATAACATCGCCGGTGCGTAATTCCTGATTTATGCGGGCACCTGATCCTGTAAAAATCAGTTCTCTGGGCTGAAACCGGGCAATGAAGAGGGCCGCGCACATGGCCGAATTGGTTATGCCCACGCCCGTCGTTCCCACCACCACGCGATGGCCGTGCAGTCGCCCCTGATGACAGGGAAAACCGTCCGAAAGTCCCGATTGGGTTATTTTCATCAAAGCCTCGATGGGGACGGTTTCCGAAGGCATGGCCCCCAGAATCAAGGTGGGTTGGATTCGTTTTCGAGATTTCGTTATTTTTCCCATATCGGAACAAATGTTAGCAGAACCTGACAATCTGCGTCAACAAGCACATTCGCGGGGTTTTAATGCGGTTATGCAGCAGACGGGACAAGGAATATTGCCGACCGTAGCGGCATCCCATCATTCATGCAATCTTGTTGACCTTTCGGACTCTCAAATAATCTTAAACAGGCTTTACCAAAGGTATAATGAAAAAACTGGAAGATATTTTACGTCGATTTCTGGAAATGTGGAGCGGCCTCGTTTTGCGAAGGCCCGGCGTTGTCCTGGCCCTATCCGCGTTGTTCAGTGTTTTCGTTTACCAATACACAACCGACAACCTGAAGATAAATACCAATACCGGCGACATGATATCACCGGAGTTGCCTTTCCGCAAAACCTACGCCCATTACCAGGAAGTCTTTCCCCAATACCCGGATGGCCTCGTCATCGCGGTGGAAGCCGACACCCCGGAATTTGCCCAGGAAGGCGCCCGCGTCATGGCCCGACGGCTGCAGGAGGATGTGGCCCATTTCAAGAACACCTTTCTGCCCAGGGGCGGCAGGTTCCTGGAGGAAAACGGGCTCATGTTTCTCTCCTTTGATAAACTGGAAGACCTGGCCGACAACCTGGCCAAGGCCCAACCATTGCTGGCCTCCCTCCATCGCGACCAAAGCCTGCGCGGGCTCCTCGATATGCTGGAAATCGGCATTGAGGAACTGGCCGATGACGACGAATTGAATTTCGACCCGGTTTTCGCCAGAATAAACGAAGCGTTTCAGGCCAATCTCGAAGACAGGTCTTTTTACCTCTCCTGGCAAGAGGTCATGGGCGATAAGGACTCCACTGAGGAAGATCGGCGGCGCCTGGTTATGACCCAGCCCATTTTCGATTACAATCAGCTTCTTCCCGCCTCCAAAATTCTGGAAAAAATTCACTCCATCGGCAAAGATCTGGATGCGGATGGCTCCAAGGGCATTCGGGTCCGGGTGACGGGTGGCGCGGCCCTCGCCCATGATGAATTAAACAGCCTCGTGTCCGGCTCGACCGCGGCCGGGGCGGCCTCGCTGGTCCTGGTGTTGATAGCGTTATCGGTCGGGTTGCGCTCCCTCTGGCTGGTCGGCGCCACCTTCACGGTCCTTTTGATGGGCATTCTATTTACCGCCGGATTCGCCGCCCTGTCCATCGGTTACCTGAACCTCATCTCAATTGCCTTCGCTATTCTCTATATCGGTCTGGGGGTTGACTACGCCATCCACATCTGCCTGCGCTACCTCGCTTTTCTTGACCAGGATCTATCTCAACACGAAGCTTTGAAGGCCAGCGTCCTCGATATCGGTCCGGCCATCTTTCTTTGCACCCTCTCGACTTCGATCGGATTTTTCGCTTTTGTCCCAACCGATTATGCGGGCGTTTCCGAACTCGGCCTGATCTCCGGCACCGGCATGTATATTAGCCTGTTTGTCAGCCTGACGGTGTTGCCTGCGATACTCAAACTCCTGCCCGCGCCGAAGGTGGGCAGGTCGGGCGGTTCGCTGGCAGGCAAACTGCTGGAACCGCTGAAAAATCTCCCCACCCGCCATACCAGCCCAATTCGTCTGCTCAGTTATATACTTCTCGGCGGGGCTGTTTTAGTGCTGCCAAAAATTGTTTTTGAGTACGATCCGCTTAAACTACGCGATCCATCGGCGGAATCGATCGCCTTGGTCGAGGATATGATCGAATCGTCCGGAAAACATCCCAGCACCATCATTGTTTTGGCCGAGGACAATGCCACCGCCCGCCTTTGGTCCGAAAAAATTGAGCAATTGAGCACGGTGGACAAAGTGGTATCCATCCACACCTATGTGCCTGAAGATCAGGAGGAGAAATATTATATGGTCGAAGACATCGACCTCATTTTAGGGCCCCAATTATTTGTATCTCCCAAGGACGAACCGCCAACCCATGAGGAGCAAATCTTAAAAATTCAGAGTTTCCTGGCCACCCTGGCGGAAAACCCGGAGGGCGCTGCACATTCCGTCGAATTGGCCCGTACCGGCCGTTTATTGGAAAAATTGCTGGCCACTCTGGAAAATGAAAATTCTCAAAAAGGCGTTACACGCGTGAGGAATCTGGAAAGCAGCCTCATGGCCACCCTGCCCGTTTCATTGAACACGTTGGAAACTTCGCTATCTTCCGCGCCATTCTTGAGAGAGGATCTGCCGGAGGATTTGTATCAGCGGTGGGTCAGTGAAAACGGCGACTATCGCCTGCAGGTATTTCCCCTCGAAGACATCAGTGATAACGATGCCCTCAAGCGTTTCGTAGAGGAAGTGCGCACCGTGTCCAACGGGGCCACCGCTGGGCCGGTCTTCATCCTCGAAGCGGGCCAAGCCATCATCGACTCCTTCAGGCAGGCATTTATAAGCGCCATCATTCTCATTGCCCTGCTCCTGGTGCTCGTTTTCCGCAACTTCCGCGATCCGCTCTTCGTCCTCTTCCCTCTGGTGGTGGCCGGAACCCTGACGGGTGCAGCCACTGTGCTCCTCGATATGCCCTTCAATTTTGCCAACATTATCGCCCTGCCCTTGCTGCTCGGCCTGGGTGTGGATAATGGCGTCCACATGGTTCACCGCCTGCGAAAACCGGTCCCGCAAAGCGCCACCCTGCTTCATACGAGCACGGCCAGAGGCATCTTTTTTAGCGCCTTGACCACTATTTTCAGTTTCGGCACTCTGGGATTTCTCTCCCATCGGGGAACCGCCAGCATGGGCCAACTTCTCACCTTGGGCGTGGCCCTTACCTTACTGGTTACCTTGCTCGTATTGCCTGCCTTCCTCAACCGGTCCAAACGCACTTAGACCCTCAACCGAAACCGATCAATCCATCGATGGAAATTCTCGTCACAGGCGCCACAGGATTCGTCGGTTCCGCCGTCCTTCGACTTTTGCTGCAAGAAGGCCATAGCGTTCGCGCCCTCGCCCGCGAGGGAAGCGACCGCAGAAACCTCGACGACTTGCCTGTGAAAATCGTCACGGGCGACCTCAACGACCGCGCATCGCTCGATGCCGCCCTCGATGGCTCACAAGCGCTTTACCATGTGGCCGCCGATTACCGGTTATGGGTTCCCAAACCGGAGGAAATCTACCAAAACAACGTCGAGGGCACACGAAGCATTATGCTGGCAGCCGCTCAGGCCGGAGTCGAGCGCATCGTTTACACCAGCAGCGTGGCCGCCCTCGGTCATAATGCCGATGGGCCCCCGGCGGACGAATCGACGCCCGCCTCCATCGACCAGATGATCGGACACTATAAACGCTCCAAATTTCTGGCCGAGGAGGTTGTGCGGAAAATGGCCGAGGAAGATGGATTGCCTGTCGTCATCGTCAATCCCTCCACGCCGGTCGGACCACGGGACATCAAGCCCACTCCAACGGGCCGATTGATCCAGGACGCGGTTCGAGGAAAAATGCCCGCCTACGTCGATACCGGCCTCAACATCGTCCATGTCGATGACGTCGCCGCTGGACATTTGTTGGCCTTTAAAAAAGGACAAATTGGAGAACGTTACATCCTCGGTTCCGAGAACATGACCTTGCGGGAAATTTTAGGAGAAATCGCCCGCCTCGCGGGGAGACCGCCACCGCGCATTCGACTACCCCACAACCTCGTTCTGCCCGCCGCCTACGCCATGGAAACCTGGGCTCGTATCACCGGCTCCTACCAACCCCAGGCCACCGTTGACAGCGTCCGCATGTCCAAAAAGAAAATGTTCTTCAGCATCGAAAAAGCCCGCCAACAACTCGGCTACAGCCCCCGGTCCGCCAAAAAAGCTCTCGCATCGGCGGTCCAGTGGTTCCAGGAACAGTCGTCTTAGGGCGTGTTTCTCAAGCCAGGCCTCTTTGGCTGGTTTGGATGAATTCGATGATCTTTTTTACGATGGCCGAGTCCGCCTCTTCCTCCGAGGATAGTTTTTGGAGCGCCTGGGTGCGATTCAAGCCACTTCGGTAGAGCCATTTAAACACCGAACGGGCCTGTCGAACGTCCTCCTCCGAATAGCCATTGCGCTCCATGCCGATTTTGTTGACGGCACGCACTTTGGCCGGATTGCCATCGGCAATCATGAACGGAGGGACATCCTGCACCACTTTGGCGCAGCCGCCCAGAAAGGCATGGCGGCCGATGCGGCTGAATTGATGAATGGCCGTCAATCCCCCAATGATAACATGATCTTCTATCTCAACATGCCCGGCCAGGGTGGCGTTGTTGCTCATTACGACATGGTTGCCGACCGTGCACTCATGGGCGATATGGGCATAAGCGAGAAAAAAATTGTCATGGCCGACTATGGTACAGCCTGCCTCGGTGGTAGCCGCGTGTACGGTGCAAAATTCGCGGAAAATATTGCGGTCCCCGATTTTCAAAGGAGGATGGCCGCCGGCGAATTTCAAATCCTGAGACTTGCCCCCGATCAAAGCGTAGGGGAAAATTTCACATTCCCGTCCGAGGGAAGAATTGCCCTCTACGGTGGCATGGTGGTGAACCACCGTGGAGGGGCCGATGCGAACCTTCGGCCCGATATAGGCATAGGGACCGACCGATACGCTGGTATCGAGTTGGGCGCCTTTTTCAATTATGGCGGTAGGATGTATGAATGCGGCCAATGCAGGATGGTGAAACTGGATGCAGGTGGAACGTGCTGTCCTCAGCGCGTCTCCGGATGAGAGGAGCGCGGCGTTTTAATCTTCATCGGGGGCATCCATGATGGTGAACATGAGGTTGGCCGAGGAAACCACGTTGCCGGCAACCTCGCAGGAGCAGGACGCGGCGGCAATTTTATTGCCCCTTGTTTTGGTAATTTTGACATGAATCAGGATCTGGTCCCCCGGGCTGACGGCGCGGCGAAATTTGACTTTATCGCAACTCATGAAGAAGGCCACTTTGCCTTCGCTGGCTACCTGGCGCAGCATGAGAACACCGGCCGCCTGGGCCATGGCCTCGATCTGCAAAACCCCCGGCATAACGGGCCGTCCGGGGAAATGTCCTTTAAAATAGGGCTCGTTGAAAGTCACATTTTTCAGGGCTACCAGTTCGCGGTCATTGGTAATTTCAGTGACCCGGTCGATGAGCAAAAAGGGATAACGATGGGGAAGAATATCCAGAACCCGGCGGATATCGAGGGCGGTCTCATCCGCCGAAACAAAGGTTTGCGGGGTATCCGGTGTTTTCTTTTTGGCGGAGCGGCGGGCGGGTTTTTTGCCATTGCTGCGGGCGAGTATGGCGGTAGCCAGTTTCGAGTTCAGGGCATGACCCGGCCGAACCGCTACAATATGCGCTTTGAGCGGTTGGCCCAACAGACACAAATCTCCAACGATATCGAGGATTTTGTGTCGCACAAATTCGTCTTTGAACCGCAACGGCTCCTTGGAGAGAATTTTATCGCCTTTGATCACGATGGCGGAGTCGAGACTGCCGCCCCGAATTTTGCCCCGGTTGATGAGTTCCTCGATGTCTTCGTAAATGGTGAAAGTGCGGGCCGGGGCAATTTCGTTAACATAGGCATCCGGATCGATATCCAGGGAAAGGTGCTGGGTGTGAATCCCGCGGTCGTCGGTCGAGGTACAGGTAATTTTCAATCCGTCATAGGGAAGGGCCACGAGGGAACGATTGCCGTCACCGACGGAAAGAGGTGCCTCTATCTCGAGGTAGGAGCGGTCCGCGTCTTGCTCCACCGGTTCCGCTTCTTGTAATAGTTGGACAAATGGCCGGGCCGATCCATCCATGATGGGAGGTTCCGCCCCGTCCAGCTCGATGGTCACATTATCCACGCCGAAACCATGCAATGCGCTCAGGACATGCTCCACGGTCAATAATTTGGCATGACCAGAGGCCATCCCGGTATTGCGAAAAAGATCGGTCACAAGGTCCGCTCTTGGCTGGATTTCCGGTTTGCCGTAAAGATCGATGCGGCGGAAAACGATGCCCTGATTGACCGGAGCCGGTTTAAAATTAATGCATACCTCTTCTCCTGAATGCAGGCCTTTGCCTTTGATCGAGACTTCACGTAAAATGGAACGCTGTTTCATGGCAGAGAGGATGGTTGACGGCTGAAATTCTTCACCTTAGACCCCCTTTCCCGATTGTAAAGAGCGGAAATCTACTGCGGGGATATTGACAGGAGAGCCTCCAATCCCATATTGAGCGTTTTCAACATTAAACTTGATATGGCTTCCCCCACAGATATTCGCAAAGGCAGGGTGATCAATTACAACGGCACCCCCCACATAGTCCTTGAAATGCTCCACCGCACCCAGGGCCGACAGGCCGGTTTCGTCCAGACCACCTTGAGAAACCTCCAGACTAACTCCACCACCTCGACCAAGTTTCGCGGCTCTGACAATATAGAAATACTAACCACCGACACGCAAAAACTCGAATACAGCTATAATGACCGGGAAGGCTGCCATTTCATGCACCCGGAGACTTTCGAGGACATCGTCCTGGATGATAACCTGGTCGAAGACGCTCGCAAATTCCTTTCCGAAGGCAATTCCTACGACATATTATTTGTCGAAGGGCAGGCCGTCCAGATCCAGCTCCCCTCGGCCGTGGAACTGGAAGTGGTGGAAGCGCCACCGGCCATCCGGGGCGACACCTCGGGGGCGGCCCTCAAGCCGGTCACGGTAAAAACAGGCTTTGTCGTGCAGACCCCGCTCTTTATCAACACCGGGGACATTATTCGGGTCAGCACGACCGACAATTCTTACTTGGGCCGGGCCTGATACCCCCCGGTCGGTCCCGTTTGTCTAGGGCGTGTTAACACTTCGAGAAACGAAGATGAAAGATGGATTTTCGAGCTAAAAATGGGGTAAAGAGACGAGACGAATAGGTATTCGTTGAGTTGATGAGCACCTTTTTTGGCCGAAAAAACGCTTTTAAGCTGATTTGAGTCGAATTGTTAACACGCCCTAAATCAAGCCACCCGCTCGACGATAAGTTTCGGCGGATTGGGGCGTTTGGGTGCCAGCCGGTAGGCCGAGCGCAGGTAATCGAGGGAACTGTCGAGCCGCGTTTCATCATTGTAATGAATCATCATGAGGGGCTCCCCCTGTTTGACTTGAGTGCCTACCTTGCGAATCTCCGAAACACCCACGGCGGGCTCGTATTTGCCTTTTTTGTCCATCGACAGCATCTGCACTCCACGCGCAATCATGCCGGCGTTGATGGTATGGACATAACCTCTTTTGGGAGCGGGAAGTTTGCGCACGTATTTGGCTTGGGGAAATTTTTCGTCATCTTCCAGCCAATCGGTTTTACCACCCAGGGAGGAAACCATTTCTTTAAATTTTTCGAGGGCCGAACCATCATTGAGGTGCCTCAATACGGTCTGTTTGGCGGAAAGAGTGGAACCGGCCACCCCGGCCAGCCTGACGATTTCCATGCCCAGTTTGAGAACCAGTTCCTGTAAATCCTCGGGACCTTCGCCCCGGAGCAATTGCATGGCTTCGCGAACTTCCAGTCCTGTCCCCACCGTATCGCCGAGGGGCTGGTTCATATCGGTCACCAATGCCACACAACGCCGCTTCATCGAGCGACCCACCCTCGTAATCGAGCGGGCCAACTGCCTGGCTTGTTCCACATCCTTGATGAAGGAACCGTTGCCCCATTTCACATCGACCACCAATCCCTCGGCACCCTGGGCCAATTTGCGGCTGAGGACGCTTCCGGTGATGAGCGGAAGGCTCGGAATAGTGGCCGTTTTCCGTCTCATGGAATATAAGATTTCATCAACCGGCGCAATTTCAGGATTCTGCTTTACCGTGGTGCAGTTGACGGTGGACAGCAATTCGACGAATTTGTCCAGATCGACATCCGGATTGAAGCCGGAAATGGAGGACAATTTGTCCAGGTTACTGATCACAAACTCCTCATCCACACCATTCATCATGGGCATGACTACCCCGCAGGCGGCCGCCAACGGAGCCAGCACGAGTGAGGTTTTATCTCCCACTCCTCCGGTCGAGTATTTGTCGATCTTTGGCTTGGTGATTTTAGATAAATCCACCACTTCCCCCGACAGCATCAACTCTTCCGCCAGAGATGCCGTTTCCTGGGCCGACATTCCCTCAAAATAAATAGCCATAGCGAGGGCGGCCAATTGGTAATCGGGCAGTTCGCGATCCATTATCGAATCGACGACATGACGAATTTCATCATGGGAGAATTCGCCACCATCCCGCTTCTTCTCAATTAAATACTTGAAAGAGGGTTTGATGAACTTTCGCGGTGATACCAGCTTTTTCCTCATTTTTCTTAATCGGTTTCCGGCCTTGGACTTAGCAAAACCATAAGCCTTTTATTATTAGGCCATTAAGAAGAGTCATGTCGAGCCTTTTCTGGTTTTGAGCCCTTCCAGTTCCCCTCCGCAGTTGGATAAACAAGCCAGAGACAACGATTTCAGCAGGAAGCTGAATTTTCCTTTTATTGTCCAAAAAGAAGAAATTTTTCATTATTCAGCGCTTGCCCCATCACCTCATCTGGCCATTCCATAGGCGCTTCAGGCATGGAAATATATTTTAACCCTTCAGTCTACCTCGACAGGCAACTGCGAAATGCCGCTTCCTCCGGCGGTCTTTTCGATGATTCGTTCGAGCCCCAAATCCGCCCCTCGGATCCCCGCCATGGGGACTACCAGGCCAATGGCGTGCTGCCCATGGCTCGAAAAATGGGCCTCAATCCCCGCGATGCCGCCGCACAGTTGATCGACGCCCTGAAGAAAACGGGGGCTTTCGATGAGAATCTGGTGGTCCTTTCAGTGGCCGGACCGGGCTTCATCAATTTTCGCTTCAAGGCCGCTTTTCTGAAACAATGGCTGGCCCAACACGACTCCGAAGAACAGCTCAAAAAGGCCGCCCACGGTCTCTTTGCACAGAGGAGATTCATCGTCGATTTCAGCTCCCCCAACACGGCCAAACAGATGCACGTGGGCCACATCCGCTCCACCGTCATTGGCGAGTCCCTTTGCCGCTTACTCGAATTCGGCGGGGCTTCCGTTTTGCGGGACAACCATATCGGTGACTGGGGAACGCAGTTCGGCATCTTGTTATGGATTATTAAAAGAGATGGTTTCGATCCTCTGGCATCTTTCACTGACCCCCTTGCGAAACTGGAGAATTTATACAAAAAAGGCGTAAGTTTGACCAACGATGAACCGGCCTTTCTGGAGGAAGCGCGGGGGGAATTGGTCAAACTGCAAAAGGGCGACGAGGAAAACCTGACCCTTTGGAAAAGCATCAACGAGGTAAGTTGCGGCGCTTTTGAGGATATCTACCAAAGGCTCGGCATCCGCTTCGACGTGGTCCTCGGGGAAAGCTTTTACCGGGACCAGGTGGAGCGAATCTACCGGGAATTGCTGGAAACCGGGATGGCCGAAGAAAGCAAAGGCGCCCTCGTCGTCTTTCACCCCGATCACCCTCGATTTAAGGAGCAACCATTTATCATTCGTAAAACGGACGGAGCCAGCAATTACGCGACCACCGACCTGGCCACCATCCTCCACCGGGTGGAGGAAAAAAAGGCAACCGATATCCTCTACGTGGTCGATTCCCGTCAAAGCGACCATTTCGAGCAGCTTTTTCTGACCGCCCGTAAATGGCTGCCGAAAATTGGCCGTCCCGTCCCCAGGCTCCAGCATATCAGTTTCGGCACCATTCTGGGCGATGGAGGCAAAGCCATCCGCACCCGTGACGGGGAGCCGGTCAAGCTCAAGGACCTGCTCGACGAAGCCGTCGAGCGAGCCTACGCCATCGTTTCGGAAAAAAACCCCGGCCTAGGTGAAGAGGAACGCCGCCGGGTCGCTGCGATCGTCGGTCTGGGTGCAGTAAAATACGCCGACCTGATGCAGAACCGAACCAGCGACTACCACTTTTCCTGGTCCAAAATGCTCAGCTTCGAGGGGAACACGGCACCCTACCTGCTTTATGCCGTGGCCCGCATCCACAGTATTTTTCGTAAAATCAACCTGCGGCCGGGCGAAGGTGAGGAAATGGCCTCCGATTTCCAAACCGATGTGGAGATGGCCCTGGCCCGCAAACTGGTGGAGTTTTCTTCCGTCCTGGAACAGACGTTGAGCGATTGGCGGCCCCATTTTTTATGCACTTATTTGTATGAACTGGCCGGTGCCTTCAGCGCTTTTTACAATTCCGACAAGGTAATCGGGGAAAATCCGCCGACGCAGTCCCGCCGTTTAGTCCTGTGTGACCGGACGCTCTTGATACTGGAAACCGGTCTCCATCTACTGGGCCTCGACACCCTCGAAAGAATGTAAATTTGGTTGAGGAAATTAAAATATGAATTTCCTTATTTCAATTTTTTACATTTGATTAAAATAAGGGGCATTTTAATCGATTTTATGGCCATTCCAGAATTGATGATGGCTGATTGATTTTCCCGACCGGTCCCATTGTGCGGCGGGGCCTTCCGCTTTGAAATTTATCCAGGTCGACTCCGACTTTTTGTTTCCGTTGGGCCAGTACTGGGTCCAATCGCTACTGCCGTTGACGCGGTGGGTCCATGACCACAATTTTTCTCCTTTGTCGTTCCAAAAAGTTTCATCCGCCAGTTTCCGGCCATTCACGAAAGTGACCTCCCACTGTTTGCTACCATCTTCATAGTACCAAACCTGTCTACCGTGGAGAAGGTATTCACCCTCTGTCGTTATCCCACCCCTCCTGATCGCTTTTAATTTTCCTGACGAATAATAATCCGCATCTTCAAACGTTTCTACGATCTCAGATTTGTGGTCAAGGCTCCATCTGGCGTCCTTGTCGAGTATCCAGGCTTCGTTTATTTCAAAGTGGAGCAGTGTCGCTGATTTGCTAGCGACGATGTGAATTATCCCGTTGGGGGCTTGCTTGGCCACGGCATACCCAAGCGATGGATAAAGATTATCGTGGTTACTGTTTAAGGCCCCGGGCAGTTGCTTGATCTGCCAGGTTTCACCTTCATCATCGGAGAGGGCCACATAGGCGCCCCGCTCTTCAATTCCCTCCGGGTGCCGTCCGGTCCGATGTTGAAAATCTCCGCAAAAGAAAAGCCGTCCGCTTTGTAAGCGTATAAGTGAGGGCCGTTGGCCGCTGCCTAATTCTGAAAAGGGCGTCTTGCCGATCTGCCAGGTCTTGCCTCCATCTGCGGAAATCGATTTTGGCATATAACCGTCGATATTGGATTTCTTGCCGCCCATGCCCAGAATCCTGCCATCCTTGAGCATTTGAAAAGAAGTGTGCCGCCCATGAGTGCGCCCGCCGGTGTCGGTCCAGGTGCGTCCGTCATCCCGGCTGGCCCAGAGAACCGACGAACTGGCGTAGCCATCTGTGGGAACGTAAAGAGTGCCTTCAAGGTCCCGAAACACATCCATGATGGGTTGCGGTGTGTGCGGCCCTATTTCGTTGGTGATTTGCGGAAAACGCACCTCGCTCCAGGATGCGCCGTTGTCGGACGAGGTGATCCATTGAAAAGGGTAATGTCGGTTGTAATAGGTATGGCCGAAGTAGAAATTGAGGTTACCGTTTTCCAGATAAAAACAAGGCGAGGTGGTATTGACGTCCGCATATTGGACGAAAACATCGGGCATGTCCCATTGAGCGGCGCCGAACCGAAGGCGGGAACCGAT
>JAJFLT010000314.1 GCA_021772555.1 Opitutales bacterium
GCTGAAGACTGGATGGGAGGTTTTTGAGGATGTTCAGGAGGTGGCCGATACGATCTCGGCTGCCCTCTTTTATTCCATGGTGGCGATCGATGGAAACGGGGAAGTGCAGTCCGGAAAGGCGGTTATGTTTTTCGACATGGATTCAAGGGAATCGCGTATGATACTTCATATTACCGAGCCGGATAAATGGGCGGGGATTTCGTTATTGGTGGTGCAGGGAAAGGAGCAACCGGACACCGTCTTCCTGCAACGGCCTGGGATAAAGATAGCCGAGGAAATCAAGGGGAGATTGTTGCAAAATTACTTGTTGTTTATGAGTTGGTCCTATCTCGATTTCCTGCAGGAGAAAGAAGATGCGGAGAAATACGAACGGCGTGAGGACGTTGCTTTCAACGGGGTTGATTCTTATCGGGTGGTGGCGCGACCGATTACACCGGAAAGAAAGCGAATGAGCGGCTACGGAGAACGTCATTTTTGGGTCAGCAAAAAGGATAATGCGGTGCTCAAGGTTAATTTCCTGAACGAGCAAGGGCGGTTGTTGAAGACGGCACGGATGATGGACTTTCAGTCTCTGGGACCATCTCAAAAAGGTCCGAAACAAGCCATGCGGATTGAATTGACGCACCACCTGCGGAAAATTTCCGAAACCTACGTTATTACGGGAATCCAGGGAAAAGTCGATTATCCGGAAAATTTCTTTTCACCCGAAA
Organism: Opitutales bacterium; assembly: GCA_021772555.1. GTDB lineage: Bacteria > Verrucomicrobiota > Verrucomicrobiia > Opitutales > UBA2987 > JAJFLU01. The sequence goes on from JAJFLT010000314.1 coordinate 711, forward strand.
CCTTGCCCAACAGAGACTGGGAAACATTTTTGGCGACACTGAAACAGAAAGTTTCGGAATAATAACACCTATCTAAAATTCGATGATAAATATATATGGCAAATACCGGCCCGCGATCCTTGGAGGTTTGATTTTAATGTTGGTTGCAATCAGCGACCAATTGATAACAAAAGCGGAGGCGGAAAATTCGTTTGAGCCCGTTTGGGAGGAGATCAAGAGTCAATCCACTCCGGCCCAACTTTATGCCTTTCTATTTCAACTACCCAAAGGTGGAAACCTGCACACTCATTTTGCCGGTAGCGTACCAATGGAGTATTTGCTGGAGATTGCAAGAGATAAGAACCGAAACGGTGGCCAAGAATTTTATACGCGCGTAAAAATCAATAATTGCGGGGAAGATTGTAGCGGCAGGCGACTCGATTATGCCGGCACGTCAGCACCCATTGTTTACTTTCAAACCACACGTGAGGTGACCTGGAAGTCCCTTTCATCCTGTTGCCAGAGCGAATACAAGCCGCTTTCAGCGCTGAATGAAGAGGAGACCGCTGCCTGGTTGTCATCGGTCAAGTTGGATAGGCCGGGGGAAGGACGGAACGAGTTTTTCGAAGTAATATGGCACCGAATGGGAGTTCTGTTTTCCGATCCACACATCAATCCAGAGTTACTCGTCACCAATATGAAGCTGTTTGGAGATGAGGGATTGCGTTATCTTGAGTTTCAATTACCCCCACGGGGATGGCGCCATAGCGATGGCCGATCGATCCCCGCGGAGGAAGTTTATGAGATATTAAAAGAACGACTCAAACAGGAGGACGCCGTGGCCAGCGGGGTAACGGTGCGGTTCCGAAATGTGGCCATCCGCTATCTTTCAAATGCGGAAGCGCAAATCGAGGAGGCTTTTGCTTTTGTTGATAGTCATCGCGATCTGTGGGTCGGGGTTGATATGGCAGGTCGTGAAGACGACGATAAGGGGCATCCTTTGCGTTTTCTGGAAACATTTAGAAAAATGCGGAAGCGCTACGGCGGCATCGGGTTATCCATTCACGGCGGAGAAGTGGATGAACCAAATACGCATGTGCGCGACACTCTCTTACTCGGCGCGACCCGCATCGGCCACGGACTAAATCTCATCAGCGATCCAGATACCCTTCTTTATATGCGGAACCGGGAGTATTTAATTGAATCCTGCCTGGTGAGCAATCGGGTTCTGGAGTATTTCCCTAATCTCGATGATCACCCGTTTCCCGAGTTTCTGCGACTGGGAATTCCGGTCTGTCTGAATACGGATGACCGTGGAATGTGGGACTCCAATATGACCGATGAGTATTTTTCGGCCGTAAAACATTTCAACCTCAGATGGGATGAAATAGTAAAAATGGGTCGGGATAGTTTGCATTACGCGTTTGTCGATAATGCGAAGAAGGCGGAATTAATATCAGCCTATGAGCGCGATGTCGCCTCTTTTGAAATGAAATACCAAAATGCAAACTGGAGAGAACTAACGTCTCATATCGAACCAGCAATCTCACCCTATGCGCTTCGAACTTTCAAAATAAGTAACTGAAACTAATGATGACTTCCTACTATCGAATACGAATTCTCACATCGCTCATTACATCTTTAATCGCCATTGCAATAATGCCCGATACGCTCTACTCAAAAGATAAAGAACTAACGCTTATTTTTGGGGCCGTTCCCCCGGAGATCTCAACGATTAAGGCAGCCATTGAACAGCCGAAGGAGGGCGTTCTGGATGGGTTTCCCTATTGGCAAGGCTATCTTCACGACCGGGAGGTGGTCGTTGCGATTACCGGTGTTTCCAAGACAAACACTGGCATGGTTGCCGGGATTTTTATTCATCATTTCCAACCCAGCGAAGTTATTATGACGGGGACCGGCTCGCGTTTGAATCCCAACCTGCGGACCGGCGACGTGATCATCGCGGCCAAGACTTTTCATCACGATGCCGGAACCCTGACCCGCGATGGAATGATTTACCGGCCGGTTCGCAGCCCGGTGCCCGGCCAAAACACCGATTACGGTTTCGAGGCGGATGCAGGTTTGCTCAAACTGGCCCGAACAGCCGCGGAGTCCTACGCGGAGGAAGGACATGAAGTCACAGCTAACGGCCAAACTTACGCGGTAAAAGTAATGTCCGGAATCGTTTGCACGGGAGATTTATTCGGCGTAACGGAAACGAAAATCGAGGACATGAGAAGCAAGTTGAAAGCGGATATCATGGAAATGGAGAGCGCCGCCCTGGCCCAGGTTTGCACCCAATTGGGTGTGCCCCATATTATTTTTCGCTCCGGAAGCAACCTCACCCAGGAAACGCCCAGCGACGACTACCGGGTCCTAGGTCCCATCGCGGCCAAAGAGGCAGCCCGCTTTACCATGCATTTCGTAGGCGTGTTGGCCGCAAATCGCGGTGAATCCGCAGCGCATTGATGCAAGGCGGAAACAGAAACATCAATTAGGGAAACGCTGGCGACGTTTCGCATCTTGAAATTCTCCCCAAGACCACTAGATTTTCTTCGTCCGACATCATGCAAGGACGCCCATTCCACCCTCAAAATCAAAATGGAGAAAATGAACATGCGCTTTTTTCAAACGGTATCTTTGATATTATCGGCTTTGTCTCTGCTCTTACTCGTTACGGCTAGCGGCGAACCTAAAAAATGGGAACGGGGCCAAGGCTGGGGCTGGGTCTGGGGCGAGGACGATGAAGTCGGCGCGCTCAATGAGATGACGCCGACAACGGTTCTGCAGGCGATCCAACTCGTAAAAAAGGGCCAAGTGCGCGACCTCGGCATCGTTTACGATCGCACTTCCTTCAAATGGCCGGGGCACTCGCCGGGGGAGATCATGACCTTCCGCAGTCCAGAAGGCGTTCAGCGACAAAAGGATTTAGACTTCACTTTACCCGAAAACGGCAACGCATCACTGACCACCTGGCATAGTTGCGCTCTTTTCATCAATGACAACGTGGCCACCCAAATCGATAGTCTCGGCCACGCCGTAACCGGTAAGGACAACCATTGGTACAACGGTTTCAAAGTAGCCGATTGGGGCGGCAACTGGGGGTTGCAAAAAGCTGGCGCCGAAACGATTCCGCCCGTCATAGCACGAGGCGTGCTTATCGACGTGGCCACCTATAAAGGCCTGGAAGCACTCCCGTCCAAGTACGTAATTACAGTCGATGATCTCAAAGGCTCCCTCAAGCGGCAGGGAACGGATTTGCGCTTCGGTGATGTGGTCTTGGTTCGCACAGGCGTCCTACGTTTTTGGGGAGAGACCGGGGCCGATAATGAAAAAATTGCCGAACACGATTCGGCGGGAATGCAACTTCTGGCAGTCAAATGGCTGGTCGAGGAACACGGCGCCATGATGGTCGGTTCGGACACATCGAGCCTGGAAATGATGCAGCCCCCGCCACCCGGCAGCGACAGTTTCATGCCGGTGCACAATTACCTATTGATCGAACAAGGGGTCCACATCGCTGAGTTTCACTACCTCGAAGACCTGGCCGCCGAAAAGGTTTACGAATTCCTCTATATCGCCGCGACCAACAAAATCAAAGGCGCCACCGCCGGCTTCACCATGAGGCCCTTGGCTATATTTTAGCTAAAAATTGGCGACTCTTGAATTGAGCTTTAGGTTATTCCGGGTAAGTTGCCTGGTAACATTGGTTTGCATCATGGTAGAGGGACTTGAAATATCGCGAAAATCAGAGGCGCTTATGGTCTTGAAACAAGCGTTCACCGAGCATCCCATGTTGCCTCTGGGAACACCCATAGAGAAAACGGAAGCGTTTCTCGAACTAGTCATCGATACCTTTGCTGCCACGAACGAAACTTGCCTTTACGGGATACGCCATGAGGGTTCTTTGGCCTGTGTTTCATTCGTAGCGGATTCTCAAATCGAGCCCACGGGGAAGGCAAAGATTCAATTCTTTTTCCGGCTGTTCCGCATAATGGGTTGGTGGCTAACAATGGATTTCATCAAGGTTATGGCCAATCAGCCAAAATATGAAGCCTCCTACCTGGACCTATTTCTTCTGGGAACACTGCCCGGTATGCAGGGCGAGGGTTTGGGCAGGGCCATGCTCCAGTTCTTATTTAATTATGCTTTGGAGAATGGATATGGTGGCATTGTTCTCGACGTTGCCAAGGGCACTCCGGCACATCGTTTTTACCTCACAGAGGGATTTGTGGTGGAAAAAGAATTTTCATTGCGCAACATAATACTCAGTCACATGCGTCGGGATAATGATCCAGGCTGAAATCATTCGTTCATCAATTGCTACTGTTTTTATTGTCGAATTATAGAACTATTCTAATAATGATTCCTACACATTTTGGATAAATTGAGCACCGTAGAGGAGGTTGAAGCCGCGATAGGGCAACTTCCTGAAGATACCCAGTTGGAATTGGTGCATCGTTTGGATGCTCACATTTAGGACGCCTGGGATGACCAGATTAAAGCCGCTCGATGAAGTCCTCAACAACTCCTAGATTCTGGAATGTTTATTCGGAATTACCCAATTCGGTTAAAGTTTCAGCGCGAAAAAAAATACCGGCTTTGGATTACAAATCCAAATCATCCCTCCTTGCCATTTAAAAAGATCGGAGCTTCTTGGTCTTTGCGTGTAACAGGCGATTACCGTGCCTTATCAATATTGCGAGAAGGAACCTATTATTGGTTCTCTACAAGGTCCTCTCAACTTTGGAAAAACTTTTCAGCGTTGTCTTGGGGTTGGTAGCCTAGCTGACGGATGGTATCCGTTAGGTCGAAGATGTTTCGATCGTTATTGCTGGTGGCGTAGGTGAGGAGGTATTCGGCCTCCACTTCCAAAGAACGCCGGAAAAACCCTACGCAATCGCGGTGGCTGAGGTAGATCGCTCTAAAATAATCTTCCCCCAAAGCGCCGATCCTGTCTGTAAACTTATCTTCCGGAACGATCCAACCAATGCGCAGGCCGACAAATTCCAGTCCGTGCCGCCCGCTGTAGTATTTGCCCATGTTTTCGCCGAAAATTTTGGATACACCATAGAGGGAATCCGGGTTGGGCGGTTCATCGGTTGTCATCAGTCGGACTTTGGACAGATCGAGGGATTCGGGAGCGTCCAGAATCGTGTTTCCATGCTGGGTGTGGTTGGTGGTGGCAAAGATCAGCCGCCTGACACCGGACCGCAGACACTCTGCAAAAACCTGGTAAGTGGCCTCGAAATTGTTTTTTCGCAGGCTGGACCAGGGCGCTCTGGGATCGGGATCGGCAGCCAGGTGAATGACCGCGTTCAGACCCTCGAATTTTCCTTTGATCTGGTCTTCATTTGATAAATCAACCGGGATGGAAGGGAATGACGCCTGTTGTAGAGTGAAAGATGTCAACTCGTAATCCTC
>JAJFLT010000315.1 GCA_021772555.1 Opitutales bacterium
ACGATTTCACCATCACCGCTCTTTGTCAGCGAAAAGGACGCATTCTCCTCGGGTTCCTTGAAAAGTTCTCCCAGCGGCACACTCAACCCCTCCGCAATCTTCAGGAAAGTCGATACCGGCGATGAAATCTGCCCCTTCTCAATCTTGGACACCGCACTTTTGGAAAGCCCTACCCGCTCCGCCAGCAGGGTTACGGTCAACCCCGCGTCTTCCCGCAACTTTCGTATGCTACGGCCAATTGAGATTTCATCCACAGGAAACGGTGTATCCTGTAGGGAAACAAAGTCAAGCTCTGTGTCCATATTCCCGTTATTGAATTGATTAAGGCCGATCGAAGGTTCATTACGTGGTTTGTTATCCTGAAATTGCATAATTTATGTTGTCGACGCTAATAGACCGCCGGTTAATACAGCTTCATTCCGATGATAATATTGCATGCCTTACACGGACGGTTGAAAAAGGGGAAACGCTCACGGTGGGAGTGAAAAAATTCACTTTGGAAATAACATTGGGTTTGGGTCACAAAATCGCGCTGAGAAATATATCAACGGGAGAAAATATCATTAAATTTGGCGCGCCCATTGGATCAGCTATAACAAAAATTTCGTCCGGTGAGCACGTGCATCTGCATAACATGAAAAGCGATTACCTTTCTACCTACACCCTGGAAAAGGGAAGCAAGTATGGACGCTGAGTTACAGGGATACCTCCGGGCGGATGGGAAGAAAGGCATTCGCAACTATCTTTTGGTCGTTTACCTTGTAGAATGCGCACGGCATGTTGCGGACCGAATTGTCCAACCCTACGGTGAAAATGGCGTGCAGCTTATCGGATTCAGCGGTTGTTTCCCCAATGATTATTCCAACCGAATGTTGAGGCGACTGTGCACCCATCCCAATGTTGGGGGAACGCTTCTGGTTTCCCTGGGCTGCGAGGGATTTGACCGACATTCTTTACAGAAGGCGATTGCCAACTCCGGTCGACCGGTTCAAACGCTTGGTATACAAACGACGGGAGGAACGCGCAAAACCATTGAGGCGGGGCAGAAATGGGTCGGGGAAACCCTCAAGATACTGCAAAACGTTCCAAGCTGTAACCTCTCAGTGGACGAGTTGGTGGTGGGCACTATTTGTGGTGGGTCCGACGCCACCAGCGGAATTACGGCCAACCCGGCCATTGGGCGTTGTTTGGACATCCTCGTAAAAAAGGGTGCTCGAGCCATTTTTGAGGAAACGGGGGAATTGATAGGTTGTGAAAACATCATGGCCGACCGTGCGGCGACCCCTGGCCTGGGAGAGGAAATCTGTAATACCGTGGGTAAGGCGGCTCGATTTTACACGACGCTTGGCCACGGCAGTTTTGCCCCGGGAAATGCGGATGGGGGCCTCACGACCCAAGAAGAAAAATCGATGGGCGCCTATGCTAAAAGCGGAAATTCAACGATTTCAGGCCTTCTAAAACCTGGAGACTTTCCTCAAAAAGGCGGCCTTTACCTGCTCGATGTTATTCCCGATGGAGAAGTGCGCTTCGGTTTTCCTAACATCAACGACAATGCTGAAATCGCGGAGCTGATCGCCTGTGGGTCCCACATCATTCTTTTTTCCACCGGCCGGGGATCTGTCGTGGGTTCGGTCATATCGCCTGTCATCAAAGTCTGTGCCAACCCGGAAACCTATCGTCGAATGGAGGAAGATATGGATATCGACGCGGGAAAAATTCTGGAAGGAAGAGCGACTCTGGATGAGGTTGGCGAAGAGGTTTATGAAAAAATTATCCATTCCGCCTCGGGGACACCGACCGCCTCAGAAGCATTGGGGCATCAGGAATTTGTGTTGACCTATAAAACCTTCGAACCGTTGGGTCCCGCCTGTTTTCCCGCCTGAAATCATCAACTAAAATGTAGATATGGACCTGAAGTTAACCGATAAAATAGCCCTCATCACGGGCGGATCAAAAGGAATCGGCGGAGGAATAACCCGTGCTTTTTCCTCCGAAGGGGCGACCTCAATAATCCTTGACCGGAATCCGAAACAAGCTGAAGCGTTGATCGAAGACATTGCCTCGTTGGGCGGAAAGGCCGAATCTTTCCCGGTGGAAATGACCGATGAAGCGGGGGTAAAAAAAGTCGTTTCTGAAATTCTGGAGAAACACGACCGAATCGATATTGTAGTAAACAACGCCGGTGTAAATGATGGTGTCGGAATCTGCGCGGGAGTGGAAGCTTTTGAGTCATCATTGAGAAAAAGCCTGGTCCATTTCTATTCCCTGGTTCACTACGCGCTCGATGCCTTGATCGCCAGCAAGGGCAACATAATCAACATTGGGTCAAAGGTGGCCATTACGGGCCAGGGTACAACTTCCGGCTATGCCGCGTCCAAAGGTGGTATAAACGCCCTCACCCGCGAATGGGCTTTGGATCTGGCTGCCCAGGGTATCCGGGTAAATTGTGTAATCCCGGCTGAAGTTATGACCCCCCAATATGAGCAATGGTTGAAGACATTGCCCGGCACCAAGGCCGAGGAACAGTTGAAAAAAATCAACCGCTCCGTCCCGCTGGGCCGACGCACAACGACGATTGAGGAGATTGCCGACACGGTGGTATTTATCGCATCTCCACGTTCTTCACACACAACCGGCCAAATTTTGTATGTGGATGGTGGCTACGTTCATTTTGACCGAATCTACACTGTGGATTAATTACGTTGAGAATTTAGAATGGAATAAAGCTATGAAACGATATGGTATGGTTATCCGGGTCAAACCGGAGAAACTGGATGAATATAAACGCTTGCACGCGGCAGTGTGGCCCGGCGTACTCAAACAGATAAAAGGGTCTCATATACAAAATTATTCCATTTACCATAAGGACGGTTGGTTGTTCAGCTATTTTGAATACATGGGGTCGAATTTCGAGGCCGATATGGCGGCCATGGCAGAGGATCCGGAAACCCAACGTTGGTGGAAACTTTGCAACCCTTGCCAGGAACCTCTCGAGACAAGGGGAAAAGGCGAATGGTGGGCAGATATGGAAGAAGTCTTTCATTGTGATTAATGATGAATGCAACAAGCAGATTTGAAGGGAAACACGCGGTTGTCACTGGAGCGGGGTCCGGCATTGGCAGAGCGATAGCCCTGCGCTTTGCCAGTGAAGGCGCGGTGGTGCATATCCTCGAGTTGAACGAATCGGATGCTGGAGAAACCGCCAGGCTCATTCGCGAGGCGGGGGGAAATAGCCAAACCTGGGCTTGCGACGTATCACAATTGGAGTCTGTTCAATCGGTTTTCTCCAAGATCGAATGCGTGGATATCTTGGTCAACAATGCTGGAATCGCCTCCATCGGAAATGTCGAAGCGACTACCCCGGAGGAAATGGATCGGATTTATGCCGTTAATGTGAAGGGCGTTTATCATTGCCTGCATGCCGCCGTGCCGAAAATGAAAACAAAGGGTCAGGGCGTGATTTTGAATATGGCCTCGATTGCCAGCAAAGTCGGTATTCAGGACCGGTTTGCCTACTCCATGAGCAAAGGGGCGGTGCTGACCATGACCTTATCCGTGGCCCGCGATTATGTAGATGCCGGTATTCGCTGTAATTGCATTTGCCCCGCCCGGGTGCACACCCCATTTGTAGATACCTTTGTGGAAAAACACTACGCGGGTCAGAAAAAAGAAATGATGGAAAAACTCTCCCGCTATCAACCCATAGGCCGCATGGGACAACCCCAGGAGATCGCCTCGCTGGCAGCATTTCTATGTAGCGACGAGGCAGCCTTTATCACCGGTGCGGCTTACGATATCGACGGCGGAGTTACTCTTTTGAGGTAAGTTTAAAAACAAATTGTAATTATGATAATCGACACTCATCAGCACCTCGTCTATCCCGATGATTTCACTTATCCCTGGATTGAAGATTCAGTTCCCCAACTTAAAGGTACTTGGGATTTGGAGGCCTATTGGAAAGCCGTTCAAGATCACGAAGTCGAGCAGACCGTTTTCATGGAGGTTGCTGTCAGGGATGACCAAAAATCCAAAGAAGCTTCCCAGTTTTGCAGGCTTGCGGAAAATCCTGATAACCGAATTGGCGGAGTCATCGCGGGAGTTGGGCCGGAAAAAGAAGCTTTTGGTAACCATTTGGAGAAAATACAGCATCCAAAACTCAAAGGGGTGCGCGGAGTACTTCATGTCGAACCCGACAACCTATCGCAGTCCACCCTTTTCCGGAAAAACATTCGACTTCTGGAAGAATTCAACCTGACTTTCGATATCTGCATGCGGGCCGACCAATTGCATTTGGCCAGGGAATTGATACAAGCCGCTCCGGGCGTTAGCTTTATCGTCGACCACTGTGGTATTCCCGACATCGGGGCCGGATCCTTCCAGATCTGGAAGGACGGACTCTCCCAAGTGGCTTCCTTCCCCAACGTAGCCTGCAAAGTTTCAGGAATACCGGCTTATTGCGGCGAAAAACCGGTTGAGCTGAAGACCCTCAAACCGTACCTCGACACGGTGCTCGCAGCATTCGGCCCCCAACGCCTGGTCTTCGGGGGAGACTGGCCGGTTTGCACTCTGGGAATCTCGCTCTCAACCTGGATAAGTATTGTCAAATCCTGGGCCAAAGAAACTCTAACCGAATCTGAGAAACAGGGACTATTCAGCGAAAACGCCAAACGAGTTTATAAAATTATGTGTTGATTTCGTTCAAGAAAGATTGGCGGTCTTTCCAAAAATCGGTTCCATTAATCCTTTCATGTACCCGATGGCAAAAATGTGACCTTGCATACTATAGCCGTCTGATTTCACTTTTTCGGTGGCAAGCAAGGGAACGTGATCGGATCTAATGAAACCATCGTATCCGATCTCCTTATAGGTTTTGAAAACTTCCACCATATCGGTAGGTCCGTTATCCGGAAAGGTTTCCCGGAAATTTTCCAAGGAACCGGCGACATCGCGGAAATGCACAAAATGGATTTTACCAGCAAAATGACGTATGATATCCGGGATATCGCATCCCAGCTCACGAAAGCATCCCTGACAGAGGGTGATCCCGTTTACTTCACTGGATGCGATAGAAATTAACCGATCAAAATTTTCCACATTCCGCATAATTCGTGAGAGTCCGCACATAGGTGAGAGCGGCGGATCATCCGGATGCATGGCCAATTTAACTTCGGCCTCCTCGGCAACCGGGATTATACGTTTGAGAAAGTATTCCAGGTTGTCCCACATTTGCTCGTCGCTAGTCGCAGGTTCCTCATGGGGAAATGCTGTGGGGTCAAACTTGTCACTTTCGAAACTGCTGGTTAAGGCACTCCCTCTTTCATATGTCTGGTAGGAAGTGCGCATGACCATGATATCGTCATTAACCTGGGGCATAAAGTTATAACATAGAACCTTGATTCCCAACTTCCCCATATTTCCAAGGGCGACTTTATATTGTTCTATCTGATCATCTCTACCCTCCTTGCCCAAGACGATCCGATCGATGGGAGGACCACCCTCGATCAGGGAAAGAGTCAAGTCTCGATCTTCCACAAATTTTTTTGTTGCGCTGAGATCCTCGAAGTTCATCGGCATACCACGCATGTTATAATATACCACATGATCGACCCCGATTTGTTTAGTCATAAGGAGGTTCTCGTGAGTGAAAGGATTAAGAACGGCGGCAATTTTCATTATTTCAAATTAGCACTATTTTGTTGACGGAGGTTGGTCATAGTGACGCTTCATAAGCTTCCACCTCCGGAAACCGCGTCGTTCCACGAACCAGGCGGCCTAACCGTGGTTGGCGCTGATTATAAACTTCAACCGCATCTGCGTCTGCATATCGAAGAAACAGAATTCTCCGATCCCGGTCCGCTGATAAGTTGCCGTCGGATTTGTGCAACATCCAACAATTGAAGATTAAGCATTGGCCCGGCTGCATGGGCATGGGTATAGAATTACTTTCGTTTGTTTGATTAATAACCTCACGATGTATTTTGATCTCATCGACACTAAGCCCCGGCTGAATCTGGCCCTGTTTATGGCTACCTGGAATTACCCACAGACAACCATTGGTTTTGCTTACAATGTCAAACGAGGTAAGACACGAAATCGCGTTATAGGGCTCCAATTCACCGTAGCCATTATCCTGATGCCAGTTGAAGGGTTTAGTGTTTCCCCGCATTTTAAAAGTAAGCTGAGAAGTTACGCCCTTGATGTTCGGTCCGATCAATTGCTCGATAATGTCGACCAATGGTCCTCGAAAAAAGAAATCCCGCACAAGCTCCGATCGATGATGTATGTTAGGCAATAGTGCGTTATGTAACCAATTCTTCTCCGAATCAAAGTCCTCTTTTTCCTTATTCCAGGCTTCCATGCACTGTTCCATCATTATCTCAAGTCCTTGATCGGTTAAAATTTGATCAAGCACAAGATATCCGTTATCTTGGTAAGATTGCACCTCACTCACGGAAAGCTTTCGGTAATTGAAGTAATTGCCTAATTTAGTTCTATTCATGGCATTATTTTTAATTGGTGAATTTTTGTCTTTATTAGAATCTATCTCAAATTCCACACTTCTTCATTTCCAATCATTTGACGTTTTAGTGGAAATAAATTTTTATTTTTATCTTGAAAAGGATACCTGGAAAAATTGAGTGAGGTACTGCCCGGTCCGTCAAAGTGAAGCCCGCGGGATTCTTGGGCCTGGTAACTTGCCATCCAACCTTTATGGCTCTTCACTAAGACCGCAAGGGCATCATCCGGACAAAGCCCTACACATTCGTAAAGCGCGGGATCGTGAATCAAGGTGGGATAAGTGCATGCCACGAGATTAATTTTACCGTTCTTCAAGACAGCCACCTCTCCCATACTGAAGGTATGGTTGGTATAGGATTTTCCCCGTGCTCGAAATTTTCCATTTCCGGTAAACACGACCTTCGCGTTCCACTCCACGGGTGGTTGACCGGTGGCGAATCTGGCGGCGCCCTCACGGGCGGAATTAACGGTTATAGGATCAACTACCCAAAGAAGCACTTCTCCGGGAAGATCATCTTTCAAAGGCAACAACTGTTTGAGCGCTTCCGCACTATGACCGGGCGAACCTCCCGTCGTAGCGTCGGCTGTATCGACCAAAATCCAGGGTGTATCTTTCTTGCATAGTAGTTTATCTTTGATGGCGTCCCAATTCATCAGATGATTATCCCAATCATATCGTTGCGCATACCATTGATCCACCAATTCGCCTGCCAATGGACCGACTTCCTGGTCCTTACCAGCCGTAATGACAACTGCGCTGCCCAACTCTTCGACGTCGGCCCAAGGTTGCACAGGGAAAAGGCTAACGTCTGTCAAGTTACATGAATGCTCCAACTGCCGAGCCTTTGCCATTATTTCTGCAAAGGGCCCTTGCAAATCATTGGTGTCGGTGGGGGGAATGAGGGCTGCCGTTTTGGCCATCGTGCAACTCAAGGTTCCATTGTTCAAGGCCAACCGGGCGGCGCGCTCACCTGTTTCCACGAGATCCCTGTGGGGCATGGTTTGAAACCCGGTCAATGCATCAACCTCGCTTATCATACGTTTGGTAATATTGGCATGCAAATCCAGAGAGATTACCAACCGGCCTTTAAAATTAAGTTCATCTCGCACCATTTGAAGGAGATTCCCCTCCGTGTCATCCTCCCCCTCGGCACAGGCCGCTCCGTGCAGGTGTAGGAGGATACAGTTCACGGGCATCGCTTCAGCCAAGCCATTTTTAATTACCGAGCGTACTTCCTGAAAACAAGCTGCGGTCAAACGTCCCGCCGGTGAATTGCAAACAGCCGCCAATACCGGAACGGTTTCACAACCTGCAGCTTCCAGAATTTTTAAACTTCCGCCCATTTGGGAGTCTAAACCAACTGCCCAGTCGCGGATGTCCGATTCGTCCGTTAGCCAAATTCCACCCTTATGAAAAATGTCCAATCCCGCCTGCTCGGACAGGAAAGTATTACTTTCAAAAATGAATTGAGCTAACGCTATTTTCATAAATCAGCAATCCCGTGCGGGTTAATGCGGAAAAGCGCTACGATGAATTCTCGTCCTATCATTGATGGTAAGGAACCGTGTCAATAAATTGTGAGCCCTGCGATGCCTATATGGGATTTTCGACAATTTCGACAGCATACCGGATTCAGGTTTTTTCAAAAGAAAAGGATTCCGCCAAGTCGGATTCGGAATCGAGGGGAAAAATAGGCCTACGGATTCGGCGGTAAGGCAGGGAATCCGGGCTCAAGGCGCATGGACCGGGAGTTTCCACTGTGAAACTTTTTTCTGATATTGGGTCATAGGCACGACGGTGGGCCACGGCAGCTTTTACGCAGATGACTTGAAACTCGGTTGGTTCAATTCCCTGGCTTCGTAATTGCCCGAGATCAAAAGGGGGCGTCCGATTACTGGTCAGCAAAATCGTAATCCATCTGTCCCGAATAACCGCGCATGGCCCCATGTCATAGGTTGTTCCAGACATAGATGCCAGGTGACTGTTAGGGTCTTCCAACTGAAATTTGCCAC
>JAJFLT010000316.1 GCA_021772555.1 Opitutales bacterium
TTGAACCATGAGCGTTTTAAAAAACGCCAACACGTTTGATTCAATTAATTTTCTCTGGAAAACTGGGGAGTATAGGCCGAATCAGGCTTTTAAGCCGACACCCCTTGGGCAAATCAATCCGAAGGAGCCATTTTCATGGAAGTGCCGGAACTGAATACGGGGATCATGGATTGATGGAGTTCGGGTGTTTTTCCCTGCACCACGGCGCACAAGTAATTGACCAACTGCTCGCCCAACGCTTCCAGAGGTGGAGCGATTGTCGCCAGGCTCTCGCCTGTTGGCAGGGTAGGTATGGCGACGCCGTCGAGTATATTGTGTAAAAGGGATGTCCGTTTGAAATAATCTTTGAAGGGAGATTCCATCAGCAAGAGAATTGGGTATAGTCCTTCCGAAGCGAGATTGATTATCCCGGTTATCTCCTTGCGCTGTTTAAGAAAGCGTTCCAGGTCCACGGCATCTATTTTATAAGCCGACCATTTAGTTCCAGCTTTGCCTATTGTTTTCTGGATGGCTCCCGCTTCGGTTTTTATAACGTAGAAATTCTTTTCTTCCAATCTGATACCAAAAGATTTCGCAGTCTGGGTTAATGTGCTTATTTTGTCGCTAAAGTAATCATCCTGGGGGTTGCGTAATATCATTGCGAGGCTACGGTGACCTCTTGCTTGAAATTGCGATAAAACCATGGAGGCAAAGACTAAATTGTTTTCTTGGATTAGTGGAAGGTTCAATTCCTTGAGCTTCCGCATGGTTGCCACAACCGGAATGTCGTGCGCTATAAGCTCTTTGAGTAGAGGAACATCCGAATCTATCGCATGCAGCCAAGCTATTCCGCTGGGACGCGTCGAAAGGATTCGCTCAAGATCAATTTTGGCATTTTCTGGGTCAGAACGGAAGGAGTTTTTGCGTTGGTAAAAGGAGACTACTGCACGGTTTTTTTCAGCTACATTGATCATTCCAGTGAAGATCTTTCCCGTAAACCAGGGTTCCGTAGGCGCGGTGTAAGAAGGCATCACGGTAAGTATATTGAGCTGTCCACGGGACCGAATTTCCTCGACCTTGTTCGTAACGTAAAATCCACTGCCAGGACGTGCTTGGAGAAACCCTTCATCCACCAGAATATTCACCGCCGAGCGAACCGTAGGTAGGCTGCGGCCGGTTTCCTGAATCAGTTTTCGGATTGAATAAAAGCGCTGGCCGGTTCCGAATTTTCCTTTCAGAAGTTCCTGGCGCAAATTATTGGCAATCTCAAGGTAACGAGGATCCGATCCTACTGATTTCGATTTGGCTGTGGATCTTGGTCGATATTTTCGGTTCTCGCGCATAATGATGTTAATCAACTGTGTATGTTGCCAAAACCAGGGCGAGTCAATTTTTTCTTGATAGAGAACAAATTAGTAGCTCAACAATTTTCGCCGCCCATTATTTCGCTATCAAGTTTCTTTTAAAGTTCCTGAATTCCAGTAAGTATCAATTTAAATCTGAAACTCGTGCCTTTCCAGTAGCACTGTTGTGTAGTTTTTGGATAAAAAGGTTATCAGTATATTACCAAAATAATTGAAAAAATTTAAATAATGTATTGACAAGCCAAATAATATATACTGTATGTAAACGGATGAGGTTTTAAACTCCTGATCGGGCCTTTTAATTAAAAGGCGAATTTCTGTTGTTTGTAGCCGCCCCAAGTTAACCCAATAACCTTACCCTAAATTAAAATGAAGATAGAAATCGATTTCATTCAACGCATCATGAAGCTTATAGCTTTCACTCTTTTCCCATTGGCATTTCTACTGTGTTCCGTTCAAGCTCAAATCGAAAATGTCGCTGAGGATGAGCGGGAAAAGAATATTGAAGTGCTGTCGGTTTTCGAGGTCAATGCATCCAAGGATGTTGGATACCAGGCAGGAATGGCGATTACGGCCACAAGGATTGGCACTGCCATTATCGATACCCCACTCAACGTCCACGTGGTTACCAGTCAATTCATCGAAGATTTGAATCTCGACCGAATAGGCGAATCCGTCCGCTACGTCAGTGGCGCCGTGGGGGATGATCGAATATTTGATACGGGTGGCATACGGCTGCGGGGACAACCAAGCGGGAATCCCTTTCGAAATGGTTATCAGAGAGCCAGGTCTATTGGGACGGAAAATGTAGAGCGCATTGAGGTGGTTAAGGGTCCCGCAACTGTATTTTTTGGATCGGGAAATCCGGGCGGTATTATCAATTATATCACGAAGCGTCCGGTCTTCGAAAACAGATTTGCATTGCAGTACACCTATGGCAGTTATGAATTTCATAAAGTTCAAGTGGACGGGCAAATTGTCTTGGGTGATAGTAAAACTATTGGCGCTCGCTTATTCGCGTCCTATGAAGACGGTGATGACTTTCGCGATTTCGAGACCAGAGAAGTCAAATATATTTCGCCCTCTTTTCGGTGGCGGCCCTCTTCTGGTTTCGAGTTGTCGGCGGAATTCGAATATCGCAGACAAACTGGAAATGAGGCCACAGTCAACTTGGCCGCAAACCCTGCTTTCTTGGCCGATTGGGCCAACCCTCCGCAGGATGTGCAAGATGCCACTGGCCGTGATGCTGCCAATTTACAGAGTCGTTGGCGAATCAGCGATTCCAGATGGGCCGGGGATATTGAAGCAACACGTGGGGAGCGTCCTTTTCGTATAACGAATTATGTTACTGATCTCAGCCCGCGAGGCTTGAAATTCAATCCCGGAGGTCCCGATGCTTTCGAGACCCATAACGCCGACGCCTTCAATCTTGAAGCGAAATTTCATCCTGCGGATTGGTTGGATTTGAGGTATGGCTTCAGTTGGGTGGATACAAGCTTTGAAGATATCGAGGTACCTATAACCGTCAACGGAGATGGAACCATTCGCCTGGATAGACTTCGCAGCCGTCCCGCATCATCCGAAACTTACTCCCACCAACTGGACCTTTTGCTCAATTTTGATTTTGCCGGAGTGGAGAATAAATTGATTATCGGTTTTGAACGTGTGAATGACGAAACCCTGAATCAGAACCGTTCTTTTGATTTCAACCTGGAGGACGATGTCCTTGATGCCGCCGGAAACACCTTGAGCGGCCGCAATGTCTGGCGTTACTGGGATCCCAGGATTCACGATCCACTGTCCGCAAACAAATTATCGACCGGCTTTAGTTCGGCCTTTTCCACCGGAGACACCGAGCGCAATGCCTATTATATAACTCATCAAGGGACCCTATTCAATGGACGCCTCCACACTATGGCGGGCCTTCGTTATACCGACTTCAATTCGCAAGGCGCCAACCAGAATGGCCCTCTGGATTCCAATGCAATTCATGAAAAAGTTCCCATGGTAGGCGTCAATTATCGCATTGCCGACGGCTTCAGCTTTTTCGCCAGTTATAGTGAGAATTTTATTCCCACCTTCAATATCAGTGCAACCGGCCCGGGGGTCCAACCGGGAGAAGCCTTTTTGCTGCCACCGGAAAGCGCAGCCGGCTGGGATGTAGGAATCAAGACCGACTGGATGGATAACAAACTATCGGGAACATTTACCGTTTTCCAGTTGGAGAGGCAGAACCTGGCCCGAAACGACATTGCCAAGCGCGAAGCCGATCCTCGAAACAATGACACCGACGCTGACAACGATGTATTCTTTGTCACCACTTCAGGTTTAGAGCGTTCTCAAGGACTCGAACTGGACTTGATCTGGACGCCAAACACCAATTATCAACTACTGCTTGCCTATTCCTACACATGGGATGCGAAACTGGTTAGTAATCCCGCTTTGGAAGTTGGCTCGGTGGCCGAACAAGTCTTGATCGGACGCCGGCTGCGGACCGCCCCCGAGCATTTGTTTAGCATGTTTAATAAATATACCTTTTCCGAAGGTCCCTTGAAAGGCATTTCATTGGGCGGTGGTTTTCGCTATACGGGAGAGCATGGACCCCTCCATCACAATTTTCAGTTTAACCTTATTAACGAGTCTTCTTTCATCGTTGACGCCTTCATTGGTTACAAGACCAAGGTGGGGAAATCGAATGTCAGTTTTATGCTTAACCTTGAGAATTTGACCGATGAAAATTATTTTGTCGGGAATCGGGCGGCTGGTGATCCGTTAAAGGTATTCTTTACTTCGAAAATCTCCTTTTAATTCTTCTGCAATGGTATTGATGCCCTCTTTCAATTACCGACATGACAACATTGTGCGAAGTTCAATGAAGTAACCGAGTAGCGGAATAAGAAATAATGCCTGAAAATATGGGAGCTTCGTTTTGATTAAATGACGCGTAGGTAATTCGAGGGTGACTGTTGTCGTCCTCGTATTCACGTTATCATGGATTTAAATCAAGGAATAATGGCCCGAGCTTAAGAGAGTGATATCACAACCTTCACCTCTATCTTTAGTGAAAAAGGCGGGAACCCAGGAAGGGTAGACGGGTGGCTTTAAGATTAGTCACGTAAAGGAAGGGATTTTATTCTCATGCTAGTGCAGCTCTAATAGTGACTATTTAAAAATGAAGAAGGGGCAAACGAATCGCATTATTGAACGAAACCGAAAATACATCGCAGGCGGGGTAGTTTCACTAAATCGGATGATCGAACCCATGCGGGTATTCGAGCGCGCCCAAGGCGCCTATATTTGGGATGTTGAAGGGAATAGGTATACGGATTTCCATTCCGCTTTCGCACCGTTTTTACTCGGTCATTGTGATCCAGACGTAGATAATGCGGTTGTTGAGGCGATTCGGAAACAGCAATCGCTTTTCGGCGCAGGTACCACGCTTTGGGAAGGTGAATTGGCCGAATTAGTAGTGAATTGTGTGCCATCAGTAGAGCAGGTCCAGATCACCAATACCGGGACGGAAGCGACCTACCACGCCGTTAGAATTGCCAGGGCTGCTACCGGGCGCGACGGTATTGTAATTATACAAGGCGGATACAACGGATGGCATAACGATGTGGCCTTCAATTTGATGGATTCTGCTGAAAGGTTGGCTCAATCAAAACCCGGTGAGGAACGTCCGTTGTTTCCCATCAGCGCGGGTATTCCGCAATCCGTTCATCAAAACGTGCATGTCGTAGAGTATAATGACCTGCTTGCAGTGAAGCAGTTATTTGAAAATGAAAAAATAGCAGGAATTATCCTCGAACCCGTCTTACAAAATATTGGCATAGTGAAACCTCTGCCAGACTAC
Source organism: Opitutales bacterium (assembly GCA_021772555.1). Taxonomy (GTDB): domain Bacteria; phylum Verrucomicrobiota; class Verrucomicrobiia; order Opitutales; family UBA2987; genus JAJFLU01. The sequence goes on from JAJFLT010000316.1 coordinate 5,197, forward strand.
ATCGAAGGGTTGCGTCGTTTGTGCGATGACTATTCCGTCTTATTAATATTCGATGAAATTAAAACCGGATTTCGTCAAGGGCTTTCTGGATATCAGGGGCTGTGCGGAGTAAAACCTGATTTATCAACATTTGGCAAAGCGATTGCCAACGGTTACCCGTTGGGAGTTATCGGGGGAAAGCAGGAGTTTATGCGTTATTTTTCTCATACCGATCCTTCAAAACGGGTGATGATGGCGGGTACATACAATGCTCATCCCGTTCCGGTTGCTGCCGCCATTGCCACTTTGCGCAAACTTACAAACGCTGAAGAGGAAATTTACGCTCACCTG
>JAJFLT010000317.1 GCA_021772555.1 Opitutales bacterium
ATGCGCTTTTAAATAATGATGGTGCTTTCCCCACAGCGAATCCCGGCTCATTCATTTATTGGGGCGGGAAAGACGGTTGGGTGGTAACCAAGCGAACAAATCTCAATATCTCTCGCGCGCGTTCACCATCCATTGTCGACATCAATAAAGATGGCCATCTCGATCTTGTCTTCGCAGGTGAGGGTGCATCCATTTTTTACGGAGATGGGACGAGAAATTTCAGCGATCAAAGACGTCAAAAAATAATCGGTACCTCGGGGCAACCAAACCATCAAACCGAAGTAGCCGACCTCGACAAGGATGGTTACCTGGACATTGTTTTTGCCGGGCCAAAAGTTCTCATTTATTACGGAGATAATTCCCATTCCTACTCGCCCGAAAACAAGATCACCTTGGACCTCCAGGCCAAAACGATGAACATCGCGGACGTCAACGGAGACGGCTGGCTGGACCTTATTTGCCCTTTATATAAGGAAAGTGGACTACGCTCACTCGATTCCAGCATTTTGCTGGGAAGCACCCGGGGGTTCTCCCTCGACAGGCGAATCTCCCTGCCCACCGATGGCGGCACAGGCAGCCTGGTCAGCGATTTCAACGCGGACGGTTACTCCGATATTTTCTTTTTCTGCCATCGTAAAGACGGCAGTCCGGAGGAAACCGGAAATTTCGGAGATCATCACACAAATTCACGACTTTACTGGGGAGGCGCCGACGGTTTTAAACGGAATAAATTTTTAGCCATTCCCAGCGTCGGCGTACACTACGATGTGGGAATGGACATCGGCCATATAAAGGATCGGAGTTTCCAGTGGGACTACATTTCTTCTCCCTATTCCGGCAACGGAAAGCAGGCGCTTTGGATCGATTGGGAGGCGGAGACGCCGGGAAACACAGCGGTTAAATTCCAGGTTCGTTTTGCGGAATCGGAGTCCGCCCTCGCTCACTCCCAATGGCTGGGACCGAACGGCCCCGGCTCATTTTTTACAAAAAAGAAAAGCCCACTCGAAAAAAACTCCATGAAAAACTGGATGCAATACCGGGCCATTCTGGATACCGCAAATGGAGCCAACTCTCCCATATTACAAACAGTGGAAATTGGTTTTAAACCGTAAAAAATGACCCTTTCGGGAAATTTGTTTGCACATATAGGAAATGAACCCGTTACCCTTAAAAATGCTACTCCCCGCCGCGAGCGACGGGTTATCTACGCATTTCTATTTCCCACAAGCGGGAAAACGGACATCGGGGAACGATGTGATTTTTTTGAACCCTGCCGCTAGCGACAGGGAATGATCAAGTTCAAAACTTGATACTCATGCACGGAGGATCGGGAATCTCCGCCGGGGGTCCTTCCAGTTGAGAGAGGTCGTAGTCGCGGGCGGTTTCATAGAATGCGACCACGTTGTCGGTGGGACAGTCGAAGCCAACGACGTTGGAGGCGCGAATAATGTATCCGCCGTCATAGGCACAGCAGCGTAAGAGGAAATCGACTTCCCGCCTGACATCCTCTATTGTGCCGAACGGAAGTGTGCGCTGCAGGCTCCCGCCGCCGTCAAGTGTGAGGTGATGTCCGAATGTTTTTTTGATCATGGCCGGGTTGAGGCATTCCGGCTGGAGAGGGTTGATGATGTCGAAACCAATCTCGATCAGGTCTGGAATGATGCGGGTGATATCGCCGTCTGAATGGAAGAAGAACCTGGCGTCGGCTTTAACTTCGCGGGTGCCTCTGATAAGGCGTTTCCAGAACTGCTTGTCAAGCCGCCTCCAACTTTCGGGCGAAACCATCATTCCTTGTTGCATGGCCACATCACCCCAATACTCGAACATATCGACACCGGCAGCAGCGTAAGCCTGGTTAATGGCCAAATTATACGTCAGGAAGCGTTCATGGATGGATTCGACCCACTCCGGGTTCGCCACATAATCACATAAAAAATTCTCCATCCCGCGCATTCGCCAGGCCTGCTTGAACGGATGCACGCCATTGAGGCAGGAAACCCAATAACCGGCCTCCTTGAATGCACTGACACTTTCAGCCAAATCGTTAGGACCATAAGCCAGATTATCTTTGGAAGGCCACGGAAACACATCCAGGTCATCATTTTTGGCAAAAGGCCCGTCAATCCATTCCAGGTATTTGCCATCGTCGCCCACCCGTTCTACTACGCCCCATGGATCTTCAAAAGTGCGCTCGTCATGCAGTACGGTTTGCCCGATATGTCCAAAAGGGCCATTGAGCTCACCATTGATCCGCTTTTCATAATCGGGCCATCGGGTGTTGATTTCGGCATAGCGATAAAGGTCGGCTTCCAATATGCGGGCAACTTCCCCTGCTGTTTCGACTTTGTAATGCTTCTTGACCGCCTCCCAAATCTCGTCCCGCCAAAAGAGCAATATCGGGATGCGGTCAGGCTTCTTATGATCCAGGGTGGCAATTATCCTCTGACGCGGATTCATGATTCATCTCTCCAAAATTGATCTGATTGGGTATGGGCAAAGCACATGCCAATTGGTTCGACCGACTTAATTATGTATTATAACCCCAAAGCCGATATTTTCAAATGAACCCGCAATTCCTTGATCAACAATGTAAATAGCGACCAGCCTCTCAGTCTTTTGAAGGGTAAATATGAAGGCATCGCCCCTGGCCTCGACCCCTGCCGAAAATTCATTTCATTGCCTTCTACGTCAACGACGTGTTAAAAAATTTCATATAAATTCTGGAAAAGCTAAAATGAAAGATAATTACAAGAAATTCCCGAACCAATACACAACATTAACCGCTTCCTTATGTTGGCTATTATTTCAATCGCCCGGAATTATGAACGGGGAGAGTGCCGACAATGGCCTCAATATGGCAAAGGTGGGACCTCGCACGGTAAATGTAGAAATCAATGATTACGCTGGACTGCGGTATGTATCCGCAGCAGTCGGTTCCGATAAAAAAGGAGTCGGAACGGAAGAAAGTCCATGGGCTTCAATCCACGAGGCATTGAGGAACATCGACGATGCTGACGCTTCAAAGCGTTATGCCGTTCTCGTGGCGGCGGGAGCCTATTTCCGGGGAACCATCCAGATGAAGGAACACATCGATCTTTACGGTGGTTTCGACACTGAAACCTGGAAGCGAGATATTTTCAAGGATCCCACCATTCTTGACGGGCGCGAAATTCGCCGGGTGGTGATTGGCGCAAGCCATAGCCGCCTTGACGGATTCATCGTCACACGGGGCCGCGCCCAGGGTCCCGGGGGCGGTATTCTCTGCGACGGAACTTCGCCACTAATAACCAATAATCGGATCAACCATAACGCGACTGTGGCACCAGCCGATTTTCGATCCGACATTATCCATCAGGAAGGAAATATCGGGGGAGGTATCGCATGTTTCTTTAATGCCGTCCCGCGAATCGCCAACAATGTATTCAGTGAAAATAAAACCGAGGTGGGAGATGGCGGCGGTCTCGCCATTTATGGTTGGAACAGGCTCCCCAACCGTCCGCGGGCAGAAGTTGAAAATAATGTTTTTGTTGGAAATGCTTCCGGGACAAAAGATTTTTATCGCACCCGCAGCAGCAGCGGCGGTGCCATTTCATGCAGCCACGAGTCGTCGCCGTTAATCAGAAATAATGTCATCGCTTCCAACCGGGCCGGGGGTCGTAGTGACGCAGGCGGCATCTATTCGCAATATTATTCGAGCCCGGAGATTGTCGGCAACTGGATCGTCGGCAACGTCAGCGATGACGACGGCGGAGGTTTTTACACCATGCGTTTGGGTGAACCTATTCTTATTAATAATATCCTGGCCGGCAATTGGACGACCGGGGGCGGAGTCGGCGGCGCTCGTGTAAGCAAAGAAGGCCGCGCCGTCCTCATTGGCAACAAACTTGTACAAAACCTGACCGGCGGTGGTTTGCTGAGCGTGGACAGCCGTATTGTCCTGAAAAATAACGTTATCGCGGATAACGAAAAGGGTCCCGGTTTCGGCTACCGGCAGAATTTCGATTACTATCAGGCTTCCGTTATCGAGGGGAATTATATATTCGGAAACGAGCAAGGAAGTCTTTCCATTGAGGCACCGAAAGGAGCAAAACCGAAACTCGCCGACAATTGGCTGGAAGAAGAAAGTCATACTGCCAGTAATGCATTGGATCCACGAAAAGCGGTCGTGACAGACGACGGACTAACGGTGAAAATTGCCTCTACTCATTTCAATGAGTCTGAGGCCACTTCATTGATCGAATTTAACTCCGGAAAAATGCTTTCTGAAAACCTGGCAGGGAGAATTCTTCGCCTGAAAAATCAGTGGACTGTTGTGCTCGGCAATGATGAATCCAGCCTGACGGTTTGGGGGAATATCGCAACCCAGGAGGGAAACACAACCGCAGAGATTCTGCCTACGTATCGGATTCGGTGAGGAAGGACTCAACGCCTTCCCAAAAATGCCGTTCGGTTGGCTTTAAAAGTTATTCAAAAAAACCGTTATCGTCCGCCAGATTTGCCCGGCAGACATCTTCGTTCAACTCAATGCCAAGGCCCGACTTGTCGGAAATTTCCAGGTAGCCGTCCTTGAAGATGGGTCCATCCCGCACAATGATGTCCTGCCAGTGCGGCATATCAATGCTGTCCGATTCCAGGGCAATAAAGGATTTGATGTTCATACAGGCATGGCCCGAGGCAATGGTCCCTACGGGTGTGCTCCCATTGTGGCAAAGCATACTAATATAATACAGGTCCGCCAGGTCCGCGATTTTCTTTACTTCCATCAAACCTCCGACTTTCTGCGTATCGGGATGAATGATATCGCAAGCCTGTTTTTCCAGGTAGGGCCGAAATCCCTGCAGGCCGTACAAATTCTCACCTGTTAAAATGGGGACCTTGCTGGCAGCCGTCAGGCGGGCATAGGAATCGACGTTTTCCGGTCGCATGGGATCTTCCAGAAACCAAAGGTTAAGGGGCTCTATCATCTCTGTGAAACGTAAGGAATCCCGCGTCGTATATCGCCAGTGCAAATCGACTCCGAGGGGAAAATCGGGTCCCAGCGCCTCCCGCGCTGCCGCCAGGATATTGTACCAGTTTCTCATATCGTATTGTGGGATGGTGCCGTTAAACTTGTCGCCGCTCAATCTGCTCAAGCTGAATTTGGTCGCCTTGAAACCATATTCCTTGGATCTAAGCGCTTCTTCCGCCCAAGCCTGTGGTTCGAGTGTTTTAGGCGAGCCGCTATCGTGATAAAGCTTTAATTTTTTGCGATATCCACCTCCTCCCAGCAATTGGTAAACGGGAACATTGAGAATCTTACCGGCCAAATCCCACAAGGCCGTTTCAATTCCTCCGATGGCTCCAATAAGCGCGCCAGTGCGGGAACCGCGGGAAACATACCCATCCGTCAATCGATATTTAAGGTATTCCACCTTCAGTGGATCCTCACCGATTATTGCTTTCTTGATGGTGTGAATGTCCTGGGCGACTTCCGCCTTGGGATAAGCCTCTCCCAACCCGTAGAGCCCGGAATCGGTGGTTACCTTGACCAAATGTGTCTTATATCCAATCTTGATAGCGGCCGTTTTTACATCCGTGATCTTGACCTTTCCAAATTCCGACGTCGCCTTCGGCATGGCTCGGAGAATCTGGGGCGGGTTGGATAACAGTCCTGCCGCGGTTAAGCCGGCGGCGCCAAAAAAATTTCTTCGCGATAGCATGATTTAGATTAATTAGGGTTTTGTTCAGATAACTTGGGACCCGACAATTCGTCGGAAATTGAAATTAAAAGGACTATACACTCAATTAACATTGCTGGCAATCTCTTGTTTTTCTCAAGAAGAATGGATTCGCTAAAGAATCGACCTGCATTGTCATCATTCTTAATTTTAGAGCTTTTCATGAGATTGTTTTGTTGTAGTTGAGTTTAGAACCTATCTCAATTTCGATGATGATGATGCAGAGAGCTATTATGCGTTTGAGCAAGGCGCGTCGGGACGTGCCGGGCTGGAAGCCCTGGCGTCCCGACGGAACACCGCCCAAACTCATAATGGCCTCTGTCCAAAGGATTTGTGCGGCACAGTGGCACCTGCGGCGTTGGTTCGTGCCCGAGGGGCTCCAGCCCATCTGGGCGCGAAGCCGCCTGGCGTCTGCCACTGTGGCGCTACAAACATCATTCATCCGCGAATTTGAGATAGGTTCTGGTTGGAGAACTCTCTCATCTGCCAATTTGACATAGGTTCTAGTGTTGCATAAAATTAAAAAACGGTGTCAAGATTCGCTGGATGATAGGTTAAATCGCTTTTGCTTTTCTGATGAAGAATAACCCGAAACTCGATCCACTACCCTACCACGACAGAAAGCCGCACGGATATGGCGAGTTCTATAGGGCTCTGAATGCGACTTTCCGTTATATCGACGGCAAGAAAGGTCGATCGCATTTGGAAAAGTTCTGGGAGGATCACGGCAAGAACTATATGGCCCCGATATGGAAAAAGTGGAAGGCGGGCGGTCTGGATGCCATTGCTCTTTACTGGCGCGCCTTCTTCGCACACGAACCGGGAGCGGAGGTCAAAGTAACAGCCAACCAGGAGTTCGTGGATATTAGGGTTTCCGTATGTCCGGCCATCAAACATTTAAAGGAGACGGACTGGGAAATCTTTCCGCACTACTGCCAGCATTGCTATTTTGTTTCCGAGGCTGCGGCTCAACAAAGCGGTTACACGATACGCGTTGACGGCGGCAATGGCACTTGTAGTCAGCGGTTTTATCCCGCCCAATCCGCTCCGGAAAAACAAAACCTTTCTGACATAAGGTTAGCACAATGATCGGCACTTATGATTTCTGCGCTCACTATGAGTGGACATTTGCCTGGCTCGAAAAGCAATTCGGGAAAGAGTTCCTTCTCTCATTTTTTGATGAAGCCATTCATCGCGACTCACAGCTCAAGGCCAAAAACTTGATAACGGAACTTGGATTTGAGGGCATGAAGGAATACTGGGGCCATACTCTGGATAAGGAAGGTGCGGAATATACTTGGCGAATGGGGCCGGACTATTTTCGAATGGATATGCACGATTGCCCTTCCAAGGGCTTTCTGATGCGCAATGAATTGGAGCAACACGCAGACTACTGTGACCACTGCATGGGCTGGATTGGCCCTTTGATGAAGGAGGCAGGCTTCTCAATTGACCATCAACACAACCATCGAGGTCAATGTTGGTGGGTATTTAGCGCGGACGGCGAGGACCCGCCGTCTGTAGCTCTTGAATCGGACGAGAATGACGTCCGCAGGCGAAAAGATTGGGATGACGACAATACACCTGTCGATACCTTCTTCCGAGCTAACGGTATTCCGGACAAGAAAAATCAAACGGAATGACGATAATCAGGAGGTTATTATGGAAAGTGCATCTTTGGCGCTGGTTCCATCGTGGACGACAGACATCAGAGCCCGGGTCATTGCAGAAGGATCGGTGTGCTGAATGATGTTTCGACCGTAAACAATCCCCGCCGCGCCTTGCTCAATGAGTGCTTCCGTGCGTTGCAGGATTTCCTCATCGGGTGCTTTGCTGCCACCTCTTACCAGAACCGGTATGTCCCCCGAAGTTTCCACCACTTTATGATATACGCTGACATCGTCGGTTGGGTCCGCTTTAATAATGTCGGCCCCTAATTCGACGGCTTGCCTGACCAATGGAATGATTTTCTTTTCATCGCCGTCAACCATGTAACCACCGGCCTCTTTATTAGCACGGAAGACGAGGGGTTCGATCATCAAGGGCATTCCGTAGGAATCGCAAACTGGTTTCAATTTCAGTATATTATTAATACACTGGTCGGTCACTTCCGGTTCGTCCGGGATCTGAAAGAGATTGACCACCACGCAAACGGCATCGAGGCGCAAGGCCTGGATGACGGCTTCCTCAATCATACGGCTGAAAAGTGTTCGCGGTAGGTTCTTGCCATATACATTGGCAACATCCGTGCGCAAAACGAGAGAAGGCTTCTCCCTTCCGGGAACGGATTGCAGGTAAGGCGCCTGTCCTATCGTCAATTGGATCGCGTCGGGCGCTGCCTCAACCAGAACCTCTATGCACCGTTTGATATTTTCGATTCCTTGAAGGAATCCGCCTTCATTGAAAAATCCGTGGTCTACCGCTACGTCGAAACAACGGTTGGACTTGGCGTTAAACAGTCTTTTTAAGCGATAATCTTTCATGATATATTTCTTACCTGTGGGTTCTAATATCCGTATTCTTTTTCTACTTCGCCGATGGCTTCATCGATCATGTCCAGACCTTTGAGCATAGTTTCATCGTCCATCACGATGGGCGGGCTCATGCGCAGGATGTGTCCGGCAGGAATCCAGGCCAGACCCTTGCGGAAAGCTTTCTGATAAACGAGTTCACCGGCCTTATCGAATGGCTCTTTGCTGTCGCGGTCTTTGACCAATTCGATGCCCATGAGGCAACCTTTGGCCCGAACATCGCCGACAATGGGATGCTCTTCCTTCATTTTGGCCATTCGTTTTACGGCGAGTTCCTCCAGGTGAGCGGCATGTTCTAAAAGGTTTTCCTCTTCGATAACCTCTGTTGAAGCCAGAGCTGCGGCGCAAGCCATCGGGTTTCCGCCATAACTGCTGGAAGCCGAAATCGACTCGAAGCTTTCTTTGTAAGGTTCCCGCACCGCCACACAGGTGACGGGGAATCCATTGCCAAAGCCTTTTCCGATGGTGACGATATCGGGAACCACATCCCAGTGCTCCATGCAAAGCCACTTTCCGGTGCGCCCCCAACTGGCCAGGACTTCGTCGATCATGAGCAAGAGCCCATTGTCGTCGCAATAAGTCCGCAACTTGGGGAAAAAGTCATCCGGTGGCATAATGGTTCCGCCCCACCCCTGAATGGGTTCTAGTACGAATCCCGCCACGTCTCCAACGGTTCCCTTCAAGATGTATTCATCATAGAATTCGATATATTTGTCGGTATCGATGACGCCGTCCTCTTTTACCCACAGAGGGCGATACGGATCAGGCCTGGGAACCATGTGAGCGCCGGGAGCGCGCGTCCGGCCATAGGCCAGCGACCTTATGTGACCGAGCGATACGCCGCCATAGGTTTTGCCATGAAAATCATAGAAACAGCTCAGCATTTCGTTTTTTCCCGTCGCGGCGCGCAGTACCCGCATGCCCGCTTCCACAGCCGTCGTCCCCGAATCGTAAAACTGAAAACCGTTCAGATCGCCCGGTAGAATTTCGGCCAATTTTTCAACCAATTCGGTTTTCACCGGAGTGGTGAAATCGTGCGCGTTCATGAGCGTTTTGGCTGCTTTCCCAATCGCCTCGCTTATTTTAGGATGACAATGACCCAATGTGGTTACATAGATTCCCGATGAAAAATCTATGTATCGATTGCCATCGACGTCCTGGAGAACACAGCCTTCGCCCGATTCAAAGGTAACCGGGAAAAGCTTTACCTGGCCGCTGAGGCCCTTGAAGTATTTAGTGCAACGGGAATGGTAATCATTCGATAAAGGACCCGGCGGGACTGTCTCAATGTGAGGTGTCGATTCCAGATCAACTTTTGCCCATTCCAGGGTCGAAGGTTTCAGTTCGGATTGTATCATTTGCTTTCAGAGGTTCGTTGTTCTTGAAAAGATCGTGCATTCAGTGGTTTAAGGGGCGCCTTGATCAGGTTCACCCCCATCTTGCGAAAACGCCGGTAATCCATGCGATCGATGCGTTCATCGGTGATAAAAGTGTCCACATCTTTAAGTAAACCATTGCGGACCAAAGCCGTTTTACCGATCTTTGTGCTGTCTGCCAGAACACAGCAACTTTGGGCGCATTGACGCATTTTACGGTCTACCTGGGCCATCCGCATATCCACATTATAAATGGCCCCGGCGTTATCAATGGCGTCCGCTCCCTGAAAAACGATGTCCGCGGAAAAGAGGTCCAAACTGTGTTCGGCCACCACGCCTGTCAGGTCGGGGCTTCCACGCCGGATAATGCCGCCGGTGAGTATGACTTCAACCCCCTCCGTGAACTGTAGTTCCGAGGCCACGGCCAGACTTGTGGTGATAACGATCAGGTCTGAAAAATTCTTGAGGCCGGCAGCCAGCTGCAGGGTAGTTGTCCCATTATCCAGTATAATGCGCTGGCCAGGCTCGATCAGTCGCAGGGCTTCTCTGGCAATGGCTACCTTGGCTCGTTTCTCTTTTTGGCGTTTTCCTTTGAAATTGAATTCGAAGGCGCGCCTTTCGGCGATCATGGCGCCTCCGTGCACGCGCCGCGCTTCATTGTTTCGCTCCAACTTTTCAAGATCACGCCGCACGGTCATTTCGCTTACCTCGAAACGTTCGGCCAAGGTGGGGATGGTGACAGAATTTTCGTCCTCAAGGAGCCCCCGGATTTCCCTGAGCCGACGATCTGCAGTTAAACGGTTTGAGCCCATATTAATGCCTGAATACGGTTGACAATGTAATATTTTGTTATAATTGTCAAATACAATCATATATTTACATTTTGCCGATCCCCTATTTTCATGAATGTCTTGGATAATCGATTACCGGAAAAGCAGGTCATCCTCGGGGCCAAAGTAGTCTTTCCCGATTCGGTGGAAGAGGATGTTTGTGTCATTCTGGAACAGGGGAAAATCAGCCGCATCGCAAAAGGAAACCCTCCAGAGGATGACAGCGTCGGGATAGCGATTGAGGCCGATGGCGCTTACTTGGCACCAGGATTCATCGACCTGCATATCCATGGCACCGGTGAGTATATCGTCGATGATGGCCCCGACGCTCTCAGGAGCCTGGCAAAACTGCTTCCAAAATACGGGGTGACAGGATTTCTGCCCACCGTATGTCCCGCAGAAAAGGAAACACACATTGCGCTGGTGGCGGCATTAAGTGAGGTGCAGAGCGCTGGAACCGGGATTCTTGGCTTTTTTATTGAGGGGCCCTTTCTGGCTTTGCCCGGCTCTTTGTCCGTTGATCCCGACCAACAAGCCGATATCGATTGGGTTTCAAAGCTTCGCCAGGCCGCTTCACCCTACCGGGCGATCTTTGCCGTATCGCCGGATTTTCCAAACATCGATAGTCTCCTGCCTGCCATGACATCCGGAGGAATACCGGCATTTATCACGCATACCCGTGCCGGTGTTGCCGATACCTTTGACGCCATCGAAGCTGGAGCAGTCCACGCCACCCATTTCTACGATGTCTTTTACGTCCCCGATGAAAAAGAACCGGGGGTGCGGCCCTGCGGAGCAGTGGAAGCGATCCTCTCATCTCCCAAAACCAGTGTGGATTTTATTTTGGACGGCGAGCATGTCGACCCTGTAGCCATAAAGCTCGCCCTGCGTTGCAAGGGAATCGAGGGTGTTTGCCTCATAACGGACGCTAACCGCGGCGCGGGTTCTCCCCCTGGAAAGCGTTATCCTTTTGGAGATTTTGAAATTTCGTTTGCCTATGAAGGAGCGCCCGCGCGGCTTACCGAATCACACCCCAGATCACCGGGAGGTTTGGCCGGCAGCGGACTTACAATGGATCAAGCGGTGCGCAATGCGGTCAAAATGCTCGACCTCGAACTACCCCAGGCGGTCGCTATGGCCTCTTCTTCGCCCGCTAAAGTGCTGGGGCTGGAACACCGTAAAGGAAAAATCAAAACAGGATATGACGCCGATCTGGTGCTGCTCGACGCCACTGATTTAAAACCTACCCGCACCTGGGTGGGCGGATTCGAGGTTTATCGCCGAGACCCGTAAATTTCACGCATAACCTAACCTTTTCAACCAGAGTAATAACCTAATGGAAGAGTTTACCTATCAACCCTCCCTGCACGTCCCTTTTCGGGATGTCGAAGTGCTGGACCGAGTCCGTAAGATCAAAAGAGAAGATCTCAGCACACATCCCAACCCAGATTACAAAATCACCATCATGAAGGGCTCCGAAGTTTGGTTCATGTTCCTCATGGATATGTTTTATCGCATTAAAAAAGCTTCCGATGAAGGTGAAAAATTGGTCATGCTCTTGCCCCAGCCGATTCAGGAATATGCCCAGCTGGCCTATTTGATTAACAAGTTTGAGGTAGATTGCAGCAAGCTCTACACCTTCAACCTGGATGAATACGCGGACGAAAACGGAAACATCGCTCCGGAGAGCTGGCCTTATGGATTCACCCACTGCCTGAAGAAACAATTTTTCTCAAAAATCGACCGGAAGCTGCGCCCGCCGGAATCGCAAATGATCGGATTGACCAACGAAAACATCAACGATTACGGCAAAATGATGGCCGACATGGGTGGAGCCGATATCGCTTACACCGGCCCCGGATGGACCGGGCACCTGGCTTTTATCGAACCGGACGCGCCCGAGTTCGACTTTCCTCTCGAGCAATGGAGGACGCTAGGACCGCGAATCGTCACCTTAAGTCCCTTTACCCTGGCCCAGAATTCCCTTCATGGGAGTTTCGGAATGAGTGGAGACCTGGCGCGAGTGCCGCCCAAAGCCGCCACTATTGGCCCGGCTCAGGTCATTGCTTCCAAATTCAGAATTCAAATCCACTGTATAACTGTTCATGGAACGGCCACAGCGTGGCAGCGATTTATCACGCGCCTTGTCCTCCATGGTCCCGTTACACCCCGCGTCCCCGAATCCCTGCACCAGGAACTGCGAACGGATGTGTGGGTTTCTGAATCGATAGCGCAGGACATCGTAACGGATTGGGATAAAGGTTATTGATCGAAAACTCCTTTAATCAAACACACATGTCAAACGGACTTATCGCGGGAAGCGCTCAGGTAGACATTTCTCCGGAAAAATCTCTTTTCTTATTCGGTTATCCCCATGTCGAGCGTAACAGCACAGGCATTCACGATGCCTTGTATAGTTCATCGCTCTATTTATCGGACGACAGGGAGCACCTTCTATTCATTGCCAACGATATCATTTTTGTAAGCAAAGCCCTATGCGCGCGTGTCCGGGCGAATATCTCTGCCGAAACCGGCTTATCCGAAAATGTTATCACGATAAGCGCAACGCACACCCACTCGGGACCAATCACCGCCAACTGCCTGAGCAACGAATCGGACTTAACGGTTCCTCCAGCGGATAAAGAATATCTGGATTTATTGGAGCAGAATATGGTGAAAAGCGCCTGCGCGGCATTCAATTCCGCGGTCCCAGCGGAAGTGGGATTAGTAACCACGGAGGCTAACGGAATAGGAACCAATCGCCATGCCCCCGAAGGTTGCGCCGATCCTGAAGTTCCAGTCATGATGGTTCGAGCCAAAGAAAGCCATAAATCCATCGCATGTATGGTTGTCTACTCTATGCATCCAACGGTACTGCATGAAGACTCGACCCTGATAAGCGGCGACTTTCCCGGCCTCGCGCGACAGTATCTGCAAGAAAAAATATTGGGTGGTGATTGCCCTCTACTCTATCACACAGGCCCTGCCGGAAATCAAAGCCCCCGTTATATTACACGTGGAAACACCCTCTCGGAAACCAAGCGATTGGGTTTTCTGCTGGGCCAAAGCATTGCCGATGCCATCGCGAATATCACGTTTTCAAGCGATATTCACCTTTCGACTGGGCGAACTTTGTTCGATCTTGAGCGAAGAAATTTTCCCAGTATCGGAGAAGCTGAAAGAAAATTGAAACGGGCGAGAGAAACCTATTCGACTTTAATCGAAGAAAACGCACCGCGCCCGGAAATCAGGACCGCTGAGTGTTCCTGTTTCGGAGCGGAGGAAACCTTGACCTTGGCCAAAGCCGCGGTGGAAGGCCGATTGGAGACCGCCTGCCAGGGTAGCTTACCGGCGGAGGTATTTGTGGCAAAAATTGGACCGTGGACCTTTGCCTGTTGGCCTGGAGAGTTCTTTGTCGAATATGCCTTGGACCTGAAGGCCACTGTCGATAATTGTTTCGTGATCAGCCTCGCCAATGGCGAGTTGCAGGGCTATATTGTCACCCAAGAGGCGGCGGACGAAGGCGGCTATGAGGCTTCCAACGCCTTATTCAGTGAAAGCAATGGATCGCTCTTTGTTTTGGAAACGCAAAAGTTGATCAAGCAAATAACAAAACCGATAGACGTTTCGAAGGTATAAAGATTCCAGCCATGGGACTCTATTTGGGCATAGACCTTGGGACGAGCGCCTTTAAACTCGGACTGTTTGACGGTGAGGGCCGACTGCAAGGCCTGGGCCGCGTTCCTGTGGTCACCAACAGAGGTGAAGGCGGCAGTAATGGAAGCGAACTTCCCGTGGACTCCTTCTGGAGTAACTTGCGAAAGGGCCTTGCTCAGGCCTTAGAAGAGGCAAACGCCCAGGCAAAGGACATACAATCGGTATCCTACGCCGCTCAAGCCAATACCTTTATTTTACTCGATGAACATGACCGGCCGCTCACCCCGTTTATCCTCTGGCCGGATCGCAGGGCGGTAAAATATTACCCGGAAATTAGATCGTACTGGAGCCGGAAATCTTTTTTACCAACCGTCGGCTTTAACATGCATTCCCCGGAATTTGCGGTGGCAAAATTGCGGTGGTTTCAGGAAGAGCGCCCTTCTCTCTGGAAACAAGTGCGACAATTTCAAACCGTTTCCGATTACCTGGTTTATGGGTTAACGGGCGAATCTGTCGGCGACCAGGGAACCGCCTCGCTACTCGGCCTCTGGGATCAAACCAAAAGCAGATGGTGGCCGGAAGCACTGGACACCTTTGGTCTTCGTGAAGATTTTTTGTCCACGCTATTGAGACCTGGGAGCTTCGCCGGCAATATCACGTCACAAGGCAGCGAATGCCTGCCACTGCCCGTGGGTATTCCGTTATTTGTGGGAAGCCTGGATCATCATGTTGCAGGCCTCAGCACCGGTTTGGAGGCAAAAACGGAAATCAGCCTGTCGCTCGGAACCGTAATAGCCGCTCTTACCTACGAGGAGAACTACATTCCGGCACCGGATATGGTTTTTGGGCCTCACTTCGTGAAAAATCAGTTTTTCAAGTTGAGTTTTAATAATTTCGGAGCTTCCTGGCTGGAACGGTATAAAAATGCCCATGCGGCCGATATGACATGGGAACAATTTCTGGGAGAAGCCGCAGAAGTCGAATCCGAAACTGGAGGACTGGAGGTCGATACACGCGCCTCTCTATCAGCCAATAAGTTGCTCTTTAAAGGAGTTTTCCCTTCCCACGACATTGCCTGTCGCGCGCGCGCCGTCATGGACGCCATCTGCCGGGAAATGCGTCGGTTAATGACTCAGCACTTCCCCGATCGGCAACCCGAAGCGGCTTCCGTGACCGGGGGCGGCGCTCGTAATCCGCACTGGTTACAACTTATGGCCAACCTGCTAGAGGTAAAAGTAGTAACCACCGCCTCCACCGAAAACGGCTGCCTAGGCGCGGCTATACTGGCTCGGGCTGGAAAACTGGAAGAAAAGAATCTCCTCGATATCGCCATGAATATGACTCGTGATGATATCACCTGCACACTCTCTCAAGGATGACAACTATGACAAATTCGAATCATAAAATCTATCATAAGACGCGCTTTCCCGACGCCGAAAAAACGATTTCGTTGGCCATCCTTGGAATGATTCCGGGCAATGGTCATCCCTACTCCTGGTCAGCCATCATAAATGGTTATGATCCGGAGAAGATGACACGATGCCCCTATGCGGGCATTGCGGAATATATGAATGCTCAACCCAATGAGAACGTCGGCATATCCAAAGCTCAGGTTACCCATATCTGGACGGACGACCCGGAAGACGCTCCCAAGGTAGCCGACATTTCGGGAATCCAAAATGTTGTTGCAAAGCCGGAAGATGTAATTGGTCAGGTTGACGCCGTTATCATCGCCACGGATGACGGTGATAATCATATTAAACGGGCGGCACCCTTCATTGAGGCAGGTTTGCCTATCTTCGTCGATAAACCTATGGCCACGAATATCGAAGACCTGCGGCGATTTATCTCCTGGGAACGGGAAGGAAACTTTATTTTATCGTCCAGCGGAATGCGTTATGCCCCCGAGGCGATAAATCTCAGAAGTTCCCTCAAAGAACTGGGCGATTTGCGCTGGTTATCTAGTACCAGTATCAAATTATGGAATACCTACGGCATACATGCTTTGGAAGGGATTTTTCCGTTGGTCGGAGCGGGCTTCGAGAGTATTCGCCTCGAAAAAGGGCAACATTCCGTGATCGCTCACCTCAACCATCGCAGTGGAGCCCAGGTAACTTTACCCGTCCTCAAAGACGGCTTCGGTAGCTTCGGTTTGATTCAAGCGTGCGGCACCGGGGGTAGCCGTCAAATTCGATTGACCGATACCTATACCGCCTTTCGGGGGCAATTGGTGGCCTTTGTCGAAGCTCTTCGCCGGCAGGCACCACCCTTCCCCTTTACGGAGACCATTGAATTAATGGCGGTAATCATCGCCGGCCGGCGAAGCCTGAAAGAAGATAGCCGTTTGATCCCCATAAAGGAAATTTTGAATGAACTAACTATTGAATAGCCCATCAACCGGGTAGATTATTAAAACAAAATGAGTGTACTTGATCGATTTTCACTAAAAGGAAAAGT
>JAJFLT010000318.1 GCA_021772555.1 Opitutales bacterium
TTAAGGCCGTATTACAAACCTCTTCCTCTCGGTCTTACTCTTTCTCCCTTAAGG
Organism: Opitutales bacterium; assembly: GCA_021772555.1. Taxonomy (GTDB): domain Bacteria; phylum Verrucomicrobiota; class Verrucomicrobiia; order Opitutales; family UBA2987; genus JAJFLU01. Next base: position 55 of record JAJFLT010000318.1, read on the forward strand.
ATAAAAAATCGCTGGTTGCGCAAGTTCGGTGGATGACGAAGATATTATGCTTAAGTTAACACGATTAGAGCCGTTACGTGAATCACCCTTCCAGTTAGCTCTTGACTTCGTGTCTCTGGCTTAAAACTTTCTCTTTCATGCAATTAGTGTGCCTTGATCTGGAGGGCGTTCTCCTCCCCGAAATCTGGATTGCGGTGGCCCGCAAAACCGGACTGCAAGAATTGGAACGCACCACCCGGGATGAGCCAGATTACGACAAATTGATGCATTACCGTCTCGATATTCTAAAACGGGAAGGCATCGGCCTCCGGGAAATCCATGAAGTCATTGGGACCATGGAACCACTCCCCGGAGCGGTTGAGTTCACCGAGTGGTTGGAGTCCCGCGTCGCCCTCATCATATTGTCGGACACTTTCGTGCAATTTCCGAAACCTCTCATGGCTCACCTGGGGTATCCCACCCTTTTTTGCCATGAACTGATAGTGGGAACCAACGGCACGATCGATGGATACAAACTACGACTCGAGGATCAAAAAAGAAAATCGGTAAAAGCATTCAAAGATCTCAATTTCGAAGTCATCGCAGCCGGGGATTCCTACAATGACCTCACCATGCTGCAAGAAGCCGACCACGGAATCCTCTTCCGCCCCCCCGAAAAAATGAAAGCCGAATACCCCGATTTCCCCGTAGCGACTAATCATCAAGAGCTTCGAGAAAATATCGAGCGCAGACTTTCCTGAGAATGCGGAAATAATTCTAAGATTCAGTCTCATCCGAGTTTTGTGAGAGATTTCTTTTGCGGCTTCATCAATCCGGGAAGGCAACAAAAAGGACTTATTGGTCAGGAAAATATCCAGAGCCTAAACTTTAAGTTTTCTCCTCCACTGCTGGAGAAACTTATCGATAGTCGGTGTTCCAATTTGTCGAACACTTTTGGTTCCTGTTGTGCATCATAAAATAGCGAATATTCTTGAAGGAATTGGGCCTAAGTATAATGTCCTGAATTGTCGCGGCGTAGCCGCGCCTACATATGGTCATTGGAGAGAGGGCGGACAACATGAGCGAAACTAAAGTGCAATTAAAGGGAACTAACGCATTAATTGCTATAGTTGTCCTACTTGGATTCTTTGGCTACAAATATTACAGTGCTCAATCTACTCTTGCCACTGAAGGAGCGGAAGTGCTCAAGTTCTGGTTATCGGGTGAATATCAATCACATGCTATTGATAATTTTAAGTCACCTGATTCAAAGGTTGGGAATCCAGAAAATATTGAAAAGAGAGCACTGAAAATTTTAGATGCTGGGAAAGTAAAATTTCTTTCCTTGAAGGCACGTGGTGCATCAAAAGACATTATTGTAAGGGCTGAAATATCTGTAAACGGAAAGCCACCGGAAATAGGAAAAGTGGTGAGGTATTTTCGCATGGAGCACACCATGATATCGGGCTGGTATGTTCACCGCGAAACGACTGCGTTCGCTTTTTATACTAAATTTTGGTAGCTTTATTCACGCTAACAAAGCGTTCCAGCTAACGCAATCCGGCGGCTTTTCGCGAACATATCGAAAAAGGGTTCGGTGATAAGTATTAGAAATTCGATTTAGGGCTGTAAAAGATTCGATAGAGAATGAAGGACGTAATCGGAGTCATCGACCACAGGATACTTCTCAATTTCCGGTTTGATCCGGGAATTATAAAAAGAAATTTGCCGCCTACCAATAGTTCGTAGATGAAATGAGAACTATTACTGAACAGAACGTTGATCGAATTGTATGCCTTGAAAAGCGATTAATCAAATTCTATAGAGAGACAGATACTTATGACGCCTTTAAAAAGGAAAGCTCCTACCCACATCTTTGGAGTCAGGTAGCCCAAATCGCGACGAAATTTACAGAAAAAGGTAAGTGTAGGATATTAGAGTTGGGGGCAGGAATGTCAGGATTACCCGAATACCTCAATAGAAACACGGATCTTCCAAGGGACAAAATACACCTGACCTGCCAAGATATAACGGAGATCAATTTAGAATATTTAACTGACAGAGCCGATGAAACCATAATCAAGAATATAGAAAAAATAGAGGGAAGCTGGGATATAATAACACATGCATATGTCCTAGAACATCTTGTCAGACCGAAGGAGTTCATGGCTAAAATTCATAATATGCTTCCCTATGGCGGATTTCATCTTTTCCAGTGCCCGCGCTATGATATGCCATTCTATTCTCCACCATCTTTGGATCATTGTAAAAAGATGGAAAGCATCCTCTTTGCCATTAGGCATATCTTCGATTCAAAAGACTTCAGAATCATTGAAGATCCAGCAGTTTTCCACATGCCATTCACACATGATAGAGATGCCGTACACTTGGTAAACAAGAGAAGCATAAAAAAACTCCATGCAGGTTATGCGGAAGTATACGATTTTCATATTCCTTTTCATGGTTGGAAGGATTATATCGTTAAGAATTTTCTAACCATCGGTCTCATCATAAAAAAGACCACGAATAAAACAATGGAGGTCAACGAATTAGGCTGTGCCTGATTTGTGCTTTATCTCTATGTTGTTTGACATTAACAAAAAAAGGTAAATTCTGAAGGGTTCATGTTGAACTTTTTGATATTATTGTAATTTGCTTCAACTTACTTACGCAATTCGGGCAGCCACCGGGCTTCAGCTTATTAACTCAATCTACATGCAAACAAGACCACCGGCCTTTCCGGCCGTGGAGGAGCGAGTGGGCGAGATATAGCCTCTTCAACCTCATCGCAACGAACGTGCTGGGGACAGCATGTTCCACCCTGGAAATTGGATGGAATTTGAAGAATGTTCTGGCTGGGGTGCTGGGGGAGGTATTTTGTAAAGCATTGGTATTGAGGAGAATGAGGATATTTGTTGTTTGGGGTGGAATTTTTTTTTAATTTTTTAATCAAACGCATCAAACGGAGCCAACGTATCACTTGTTTGATTTTTCTGTTTGTGGTATAATGGGCCAATGATAAAAACCTGTGTTTTTTTAACTATCCCGGATGGATGACGGTATGAAAAACCTTACCAATCTTTGCTGCCTTTTAATATTCACTTATACTCATAACGCTTTTCCCTGGGGTGAAGATGTGGATGATCCTTTGCGGCTGGATAAAAATGTATTTCCCGTGTCGCAGGCTGTTAATCTGGTAGTCGATGCGGATAAGGACACATATTCCGGCTCCGTGACGTTCGACCTCAAGGTGGTGGAACGCACCAATTCCTTTCGTTTTCATGCCGAGGACATGGAAATCGGGAAAATTTCCCTCAGCGGTGAATCGGGATTGATGGAGACCAGCCATACGGTCGGACAAAAGGGAACCGTCACTCTGGAAACCGGGCGAACCTTGTCGCCAGGAGATTATTCGCTCACCATCCATTTTACGAACGACTTCAACCGCCAGGCGGCCAGCCTCTACAAAACTGAGACAGAAGGATCGGCCTATACCTATACCCAATTTGAAACCGAAGATGCCCGACGGGCCTTTCCTTGTTGGGACGAGCCAGAGTTCAAGATCCCCTGGCAGGTCACGCTGACGGTGCCGGTAGGCCATCAGGCCGTATCAAACACGCCGGTCGTTATGGAAGAGGTGAGGGACGGCCACAAAACCGTGGTTTTCAAGAAAACCGCGCCCATGCCTTCCTACCTGGTGGCCATTGCCACCGGCCCGATGGATGCCCTACCGGTCGCCGGGATGAGCGTTCCGGGCAAGATTTACACCATCAAGGAACGCGCCCAACTGGCCAACGAGATGGCCCGCGTATCGGCTCCCATTTTGAGGGAATTGGAAAATTACTTCGATACGCCCTATCCCTACGAAAAACTGGATCAACTGGCGGTACCTGAGTTTCTCCATGGGGCCATGGAAAATGTGGGCGCCATCACCTACCGCGACAGTATCGTGCTCATGGATGAGGGCGCTGTCACCTTCGACCGCCGCCGGGAACTGGCCGGCATCGTAGCCCACGAAATGGCCCATATGTGGTTCGGC
>JAJFLT010000319.1 GCA_021772555.1 Opitutales bacterium
AACACAAACCCGAGGCCGATGAGGAAACTCAAATTGTCCTTTTCGAACCCAAATCAACAGCTCACACAGGCAAGGTGAAATCAGAACTGACGGTGGAACACCAAGTGTGGATTTAATGCCGCAAATGGCCTGGGAGCCCCAGAAAGGCGAAGTGGCCCAATCGGGCGATCTCGGTTACACTTGGGGAAAATATACGGTTGAAACCAAAGACAAGGACGGAAAACCCGTAAAAAGCCATGGCAAATACCTGAATGTGTGGAAGAAACAGGCGAATGGTTCGTGGAAGGTTGTAGTGGATATTGGAAACAAGAGCCCTTCGCCAGATACTAAGTTTCTAAACAGGTAAAACTCAGGATCGGCGGGTGGGTCTTTGCACTAACTCGATGATTACGCCACCGATGTTTTCCGTATTCAAGTAAGCAAACCCACTGTTGGGGGTGCGGCCTTCCATGAGCACTTGCAAGCCCATGGCGCGGCAGCGTTCCAGCCGTTCGTCGAGATTGTCTATGTCAAAACAGATGTGGTGAAGGCCCTCGCCCCCGTGGTCCAGAAACTCCTGGTAAAGGGACGGTCCGCGCACCGGCTGAATGAGCTCCAGTTCCAATGTCCCCATGGCCGCAAAGGCCAAACGAAAATCGGTTTCCACACGCTCACCCCGCAGTTCGATAAAGTCGAAGACCAGATTGAAATCCACCCCAGAGCGTGTGAAGGGGCCAAACCCGAGGGTGTTTTCATAGTATTCGATGGTGCGCTCCAGGTCTTTTATCACCAGACCGATCTGGCTCATTTCAGGTAGATCGAGGGTTTGTCGTAGTTCAAAATGCGGTTCAGGAGTCATAGGTTGTAAAGTTATTGTATCTTTATGTAGGTCAGCTATTTAATCGTAAAACCGGAAAATCGGGAAGGACGTCTCTGCGTTTTAGCCTCCACTTTACGGATAAAGGGAGTGAGTCGGTTTTCGACTTCATCCTTGAAACCAGTCACCTCGGATTCGGTGCCTTCGGCCTCAAAAAGGACCCGACCATCGGATAGATTGACAATATAGCCCGAAACCTCGAATTCCCGTGCAACCTGATAGGTGCAATACCGAAACCCCACCCCCTGGACGCGCCCGGTATAGTAAACTTCGGCATGGAACACTAAATCCTCCATAATTGATCAGAGCCTATCTCAAATTCGTAGATGAATGATGTTTGTAGCGCCAGATTGCAAAAAGTCTCGCTGCAAGCGAGCCATTTTTACGGTCGACTCGACTAGAACCTGTCTCAAATTTCAGTTCCAAACCGAAGATAGGTATTGCTTTTTGCGGGACCTGTCACAAATTAATGGAAAGAGGGGAAAATCATTCTTCGATTTCCAAAGGAAAAATGAGCAATTTTGATTATGAGGGAGGTCCGGAAGGAGATTGGGAAGAGCGCGGCGAATTGGTCTGGAACGAGTTCGACTGGCAGCAATACCTGAAACGCGCCAAAGAAGAGATCGGCCGTTTCATCGCCTTTTATACGCAGCTGACGGATCGAGCCGACCGGCTCGATATCATCGCCCACAAAATGGGCTGGGATCACGACGACTGGTCCGTCAAGGAATCTGACTGGGATGAATTGGATCGGGGTGGACTTCATACTGCCAGTGGTGAGGATTCGGACGCTGAATCTGATGGGGATGACACCGACCCCTACACCCTCCACCGCCACCCGGTATTCATCGTCACCCGGGGTCTTTACTATTATTTAAAACGGAGTTGGGAACTGGCCATGATTCGCCACCCGGCCGGATTTTCACCAGACACCTCCTGGCGCTACGGAAACAGCCTGCACCAAGGGGAAATGGACTCCATTTTGGCCCTGCAAGCCCTCGATATGGGGGACTTCGCCCTCGCCGTCTGCCACCTTAAATCAGCCCTTGGAGCCATCAACCAATCGCTCCGCATCCTGCAAAGCCTGCCCGGCGGCAACTCAATCAAACTCCGCACCTTGTGCCGCCAGTCCCGTATCCGGCTCTTCGACCAAAGAGAAGTCTGCCTCCGTATCATGAGAGACTGCCGCGACGAAATCCGCCGTCGCTTCAAGGAAGAGGAATAAGGCAAAAATAACACGCCGAATTTCCAAAGGCTATCGAACCTTCAAGTTCGTGACTCTATTGGCAATCAAATCCCAAAAGAGTAAAAGCAACGGCTGAAAATAATTTTTCTAGCTTTGGACGAGGATCAGGCCGTGCAATTGCGGGGGGTCGAGGTAAAGGAGTTTTGTCCGGGCAAAACCGTTGCGGCGAGCTAATTGTTCGATCGACTGGACGGTTTCCGGATAATCGTGGGCAAAAATGTGCTCGCGAAAAAGAGCCCGGTTGGCGGGAGGCACCTCGGTCCACGCGGCCTCACAGTTTTCCCACCAGCGTTGGAGGAAGTTCTCGCGGCTTTCACCTTCCCGCCGGTAGGGATCGAGGATGAACATGATACCGCCATCATTGAGAAGGCCACGGCACCGGTCGAATAACTCGCCTTTGCCTTCTTTGGTGAGGTGGTGAATGGAGAATCCGGCCAAGACAACGTCCCAGCACCGTTTCTCGGTTTTGACGATGGCGAAGGAGTCTCCTCGCGTAAATTCCTGCTCGCAGGGAACTTCCGCCATGTTGAGCCGGGCTTTTTGCAGGGCCGCTGAAGAAAGATCGCTGCCACTGTAGAAGACTAATGGAGTGTCCCTGACCGCTTGTGCCGTGTAGGAGGCATCTCCGCAGCCGAGTTCGAGCATTTTGTAGTCCACGGTAAAATGCTTCTTCAGGTGTCGATGCACGGCGGCATAGATTTCCCGATGGAACATGTAATTATTCTCGATGATGCAGCCGTAGGCGTCCCATTGCTCGAAAAATTCCCGGACCGTTCGGGCGCTGCCACCTTTGGTTGTCTCTGTATTCATGGCTTTAGGTTGGGCGCTTCGACTTTTTTTGTGATTACAGGGTGCGGGAAACAGGTTACAGTGTTCAGGTGTCAGGATGCTGATCTGTACCGTCGAGTCCTGACACCTGAACACTGACACCCGAATCTGCACTCTGCCACCATAATTGCAGAAGAACCATAAGTTCGACCGGTTTTTGGCCCACAGCCGGATAGGTCAAGGAGTTTGCGGAGCGGTGTATTCCGGTTGGACGGGCTGGATGCCGAGCTCCGCTGCCACCCGCATGGACGATGCCAGCTTGTTAACGAGCGGAAATTGCACACCCATGGCAAAGAGTTCCCGCATTTCCTCGGGGGAATCGGTTCCGTAGAAATTGACCCGAATGCTGTGTTGACGCAGTTTTTGCACATCATTCGCCAAATCGGGGCGGTAGGG
>JAJFLT010000320.1 GCA_021772555.1 Opitutales bacterium
ATTCATCCTATTACGGCGAATTTGAGATAGGTTGTAGTTACTTTCGACCGCTGTGTATCTGCAAAGCTAGGACATCCGAATGATGAAGTTCAAGGTGGGCATCCTCTGGCAGGAAGGGGGCTGGATGGATACACGGCACAAATAGTGAAGAATTCACCGTGGCTTAGTGATGTCGCAAAAACGAACAGCGTTCATACATACGACAGATCTGAAGAATGGAAAGAACTCAACCATTACGTATTTTGGTTTCATGACAGCACTTTTGAGTGCTTAGCAAAATCATATTCAGTTGAGGTTACATCTGAATCAATGGTAGATCTTTTAAGCAGAGTCCAAATTGAGCTACTAAAATGATGACACAACAAGGTAAGTGAGGCAGCGGCTTACAGCCTCGCGTCCTCTTGACGTTGGGAGAAAGGACGCATCACGAATATTTATGGGAATCAGTATCTACAAAACAGACGATATCTCTGAAGAAATTGCGTATCTTTGTGATGATGAATGGGATCTTCCCAGTCTACTTCCCGCATTGGTTCAATGGGCGGCAAGGAATGAGGGAAAGATCGCGAGCGGAAGATATGTGGCTGATATTGGATTTTCGATTGAAGACGATGCAACCGGCGGTGGTGGAGTGCTAACTGTCGAAGAAATGAAAGTATTAATCTCTCTCGGGATTGATGTTTACTTTTCAGAGTACGGGCAGTTTTCCAAACAGAGAGCTGAAAATAATACACCCCAACACGAGGCTCGTAGAAACACCGACGAATGACGTCGTTTTACAGCCGAAACGTTCGATAAATGAAATCAAGAGGAGAGATATAAGCGTAAATTAATCTTTTTCGAATGATTCTGAAACCACGGATTAGACTACAAATTCATCAGTCTAACCGCGAATGAACGCGAATATTTTTTTGGTGGGTTGAGGATTACGAAAAAATGTTAGATACCAGTTTGGTTCAGTTTTTGAATGTAGCTAATGCAAAGGATATTTTCACGTTCATTGGTGTTAATTTGTGGTTATTAAATAGGGAGAAATTAGACGCTTTGTATAATCAAGGAGGTGAGAAACGCTGAGATAAACCGTAACTTCCTGATGGTCAAGCCGAGTTAACAGGAAATATTAAAATGATATATTTTGAAAAAGAAGCTTGCGGATGGACATTTATTGTGTTCTAATGTTCACTATTATGAAAACCGACCTAAATCCCAATATTTTGTTAAACGACAGATTTCGCCACCACAGGCGGAGGCAGCGAGGCCCATTTCAATTTTATCCATCTGATTGCGTATAAACGCCATTGTCGCAATCGCCTTCCAAAGTGTGGAGTGTTGTTCAATGTGTTAAAATATTTTTTCCATTTCCGGCAACTTTCGCGGAAATCGAATGTCTGAATACCGCCTTGACCTCTATTCCTTCCACGCTATTAAGATAGGCACCATCCGAGTCAATAAAACTGGCCCTAGCCCTGTCCTCATGCCACCAAGGTTAATTAAAGAGCTATTGAAAATGCATTTCTCAACAAACCGTAACCTGCTTCTGTGGGTATTATCCACAGCGGCTCTTTTCTCCCCCCTGGCCGCGCAAACCATCCATAATATCTGGGAGCCGCCTCTCAAACATGGTATCGCAGCGGTGGTGGAAGACCGCATCATCACCTACGAGGAAATACGCCGACAAATGTCTCCCCTCATCGGGCGCATCCAGCAGGACTCCCGCAGCGCCGCCGAATTTGAGCGCAACATGGAGGAACTCTACCTCGAGGTGTTGCAAAGCCTGGTTGATAAGGTTTTAGTGATCAAAGACTTCTACAGCGAGGAAGAACGCGTCATCCCCCGCTCCTATGTCGAAAACGAATACGACCGCATTATCATCGAGGATTTCGGCAACGACAGGCGCAAATTTCTCGAAAGTCTGCGCAGCGAAGGCAAGAACCCACGTGAATTCCGCAGGGAACTGGAAGAACAAATCATCGTCAGCGTGATGACCCAGCAAATGCGCAAATCCCAATCCGAGATAAGCCCGGAAAAGATCGAGGACTTTTACAACCAGAATAAAATCCATTTTTACCAGGAAGAAAGCGTTCACCTTCGCTTGATCATGCTCAAACCATTTGCCGACGAAAGCAGCGACCTGCTACGGCAAACCGCCGAAAAAGTGACAGCAGAACTGGAATCAGGAGTGCCCTTCGCCACAGTAGCGGAAAACTACAGTCAGGATTCCCGGCGCAAGAAAGGCGGCGACTGGGGCTGGATCAACCGCCCGGATTTGCGCGATGAGCTGAGCGAGGTGGCATTCTCTCTGGATACAGAAACTTACAGCCCGCCTATAACGCTCGGTCAGCAATATTATATTTTGTACGTGGAGGACCGGCGGGAAGAAGGTATCCAACCCCTGGATGAAGTGCGCGACCGCATCGAAAACATCCTCGCCGGCAAACTGCAACGGCAGGCTCAAAAACGCTGGAAAGAACGCCTCCGCAGGGATGCTTTCGTCAAATACTACTGATTCCCGCCACTATACGATTTTAGGATTATGCCGTAATCCTGCCCTTGTCCCGTTTTTCTGGTGATATTGAGTTATCAAGTTTCGTTAGCCGACAGCTAATTTTGTTTGCCACAAACTGATTCCAGCACATACGCTCCTGGCGGTTATGAACAAGCCATACACCGCCTCCCTGCGCCTTCGCGATCTGGCCGTCAACGAGCGTCCCCAGGAAAGATTGGAAAAACATGGCCCCGGCGCGCTCAGCGATACGGAACTGCTCGCCATGTTGCTGCGCAGTGGAAGCAAAGACCTCGACGTGCTTTCCCTCTCCTCGCGAATCATATCCGAAGCAGGCTCCCTGGCCGGACTCCTAACCTGGACGGATTCCGATTTCAGGAAGCTTAAAGGGATCGGGCGCGTAAAGGCCCTGCAACTAATCACCGTGATGGAAATGGCCCGCCGTGTTCTCTCCGATGACCGGGAAAATCCACCCAATTTTTCCTCCCCGGAAGAGGTTTACCGCCATTTTATTCCAATGGCCGCTGGTCTTGAAGTGGAGAAATTCTGGGTTCTCTGCCTCAATCGGAAGAATCGTCTGATCAAGCGAATTGAAGTCACTTCGGGAACAGCTAACAGCAGCCTGGCCCACCCTCGGGAAGTTTACCGCGAAGCCATCCGAGTAAGCGCTTCGGGAATTATATGCGCCCATAACCATCCCAGTGGAGACCCGGCGCCCAGCGCCGCCGACCTAAAGATTACCCATCTCCTTCGAGAAGCGGCCAAAACAGTGGAAATTGACCTCCTGGACCATGTTATAATAGGCAAGCCCCAAAGTGACCCCTTAGGCAGAGGCTATTACAGCTTTAGCGAATCGGGCAATATTTGATACACACGAACCCTGCGGCCGCTCTCACCTTTTCGATTTGCAAAAAAAACCTTGGCAATCCACCAACAACACGTAACTTACCCTGTTTCTATCTTACGCTCTCGTAAAGTAAACACGGTGGGATATCCAAGTGGCTAAAGGGCGCGGACTGTAAATCCGTTCGGGTAACCGTTCGCAGGTTCAAATCCTGCTCCCACCACCATTTCTCCTTTTTGATAATCGATGATCTTTAACATTAAAGATTTCAGAATCTAAAAGATCCGAGGCGAATAGAAACGAACAAAATACCCCTTAGATACCCGAGAACGTGGCAACAAAATAGCAATAAACGGTTTTAACTTTACGCCGTTTGGACTTGCTGTACCAAGGGAGAAGGGGGAAACGGGTCGTAGGCACTCGACAGAAAGAAGGAAAAGCTCAATTGCCTTCCATTCCTTGAGACACACAGCAAACAGCCTCTTGAAAAACGCCGGAGTGTCCGAAGCAGTAGCAATGGATATTATCGCCCATCGCACAAAGGCAATTAGCAGTGTCTACACTCACATTGGGGATACGCCCTTGCAAAACCACAATACCTAACAAACGGAAATACTTTCACTTAAAGTGGTAGCAAAGATGGGGTCCGATCACAGTGTTTGGTGTTTTTAGTGTATTCAGTATTTGCCTTGGCACCGCATTATTCTCGCAACGATTGAGAAAATGAATGTATCTCTCCTACAATGACGGAGCCGGATACCTCTAAACTCACCCGGAAGGTTCTGCTCATCGGTTGGGATGCGGCGGACTGGAAAATCATCAACCCACTACTCGATGCCGGCAAGATGCCGAATCTGGAGAAACTCGTATCCGGTGGGGTTGTTGGCAACCTGGCGACGCTGCGCCCGGATTTATCGCCCATGCTGTGGACATCTATTGCGACCGGCAAGCGGCCCTTCAAGCACGGTATCCTCGGTTTCACCGAGCCCACCCCGGGTGGTGACAGCATCCGGCCGGTGACAAACCTGGCCCGCAAATGCCGTGCACTCTGGAACATGCTAACCCTCTGCGGTCTGCGCACTCATGTCGTAGGGTGGTGGCCGTCCCACCCGGTGGAGCCCGTTAGTGGCGTCATGATTTCGAACCAGTTCCACAGTGCGCGCGCGCCGCATGGTAAACCTTGGCCCGTTCCACCCGGCGCCGTGCATCCACAGCGTATCATTCCAAACCTCGAAAAACTGCGCACCCATCCCCAGGATCTCGACCCTGAGCTGGTGCAGCTCTTCGTCCCCGATCTCTTCGAAATCGACCAGGAAAAGGACCACCGCATCGAGTCGCTGGCCAAGACGATGGCGGAGTCAATCACGATCCGGGATGCCGCCTGCGCCGTTCTGCACCACGAACCCTGGCATTTTGCCGGTGTTTATTTCGACGCCATCGACCATTTTTGTCATGGGTTCATGCGTTATCACCCGCCGCACCTGGATTGGGTGCCGGAAAAGGAATACAACCTTTACAAGAATGTCATCGAGGCCGCCTACCGGCTACATGACGTGTATTTGGGCATGCTCATGCAACAGGTGCCGGAGGACGGTTACATCATGCTGATCTCGGATCACGGTTTTCACTCCGATCATCTCCGGCCACGCAGCGTTCCCAACGAACCGGCCGGCCCCGCCGTCCAACATCGTCCCTACGGCATCATTGTCCTTAAAGGTCCGGATATCAAGGCGGATGAACGTATTTACGGCGCCAGCCTGCTCGATATCTGCCCAACCATCCTTTCCATTTACGGCCTGCCCACCGGCGCCGATATGGATGGCAAGCCACTGATCAACGCTTTTGCCAATCCACCGGAAGTGCTTACTATCCCGACATGGGAAGACGTCACAGGTGGACCGGATGGCGCCCACAGCGCAGAGACCCGGCTCGATCCGGTGGCTTCGCGGGAGGCCTTGCAGCAGCTTGTTGACCTCGGCTACATCGACCCCATCGACAACGACCGCGACAAGGCGGTGGCCAATGCCGTGAGGGAGCTCGAGTACAATCTGGCCCGTTCCTATATGGATGCCAGTTTGCACTCCGAAGCCATTCCCGTCCTTGAAAAACTCATTTCCGGGTGGCCAGAACAGGCCCGCTTCGGCGTTCAGTTGGCCACTTGCCTGCAGGCCGTTGGACGACTTCCGGAAGCTCGCGAAGTCATTGAGAAAGCTGTTGCCGCGGCCGGCCAGGACGCCGTCAATGCTCGTAAGGAGTTGGCACATTTGAGAAAGGAAAGAGGCAAGGATTTCGACCTCTCAAAACTTGATGAGAAGGAACAGCGTCAATTGCGGACACTGCGTAATCGGGCCGCTATCGACCGGTCATCAATCGACTATTTGTTGGGAACCATCCATCTGGGCGAAGGGCAGCATGAGGCCGCGCTGAAGCTGTTCCGTACAGTCATCAAGCGCGACAAGACACGCCCGCACGTCTTTGTCAAAGCCGGAGACACCTTGCTGGCCTTGAAAGATTTCGACAAGGCCGAGGCGGCCTATCAGAATGCCCTCGCCATCGATGCGGAATTTCATGAAGCGCAACTGGGCCTCTGCCGTGTATATTTAAGGCAGCGGCAGAACCTCAAAGCGGCCGAGAGCGCCATGGCAGCTGCTGGCCTGCGTTTCCACAACCCCATGGCGCATTACATCCTCGGAGTCGCCCTGCACCGGCTAAACCTGTTGCTGCCCGCTGTCGAGGCGCTGGAACTGGCGGTGGCCCAGAATCCAAATTTTCCCGAAGCGCACATGCGCCTGGCTTACATTTATCGAAAACGGATGGGTAAGCCGAAGGAAGCGGATAAAAACCGCGATTTGGCCAAGACCGCGCGCAAACGCATCCGCGAGTTGAAGACACGGGATCCCGCCAAATCGGCAGACAAAGCAGCTTTCGCAAAACTAGCCAAGACCTCCGATCAACTCGGGCGGCCGGAAATAGTGGGTGAGCCGGCTAAACCCGAGGAACTGCCCGAAACCATCCTGATCGTCACCGGGCTGCCCCGTTCCGGCACTTCCATGATGATGCAGATGCTGCAAGCCGGTGGCATCCCTGCGCTGACCGACGAGGTTCGCTCTGCCGATGAGAGCAACCCCAGAGGCTACTTCGAGTACGAAAAAGTCCGCACCCTGCGAAAGGACAACAAATGGATCCCTGATGCCAAGGCGCACACCATCAAGATCGTGGCGCAGCTCCTGCCAGCCCTGCCGCCGCCCAAGGATTGCAGCTATCGGGTAATCTTTATGGACCGCGACCTGGCTGATGTCGTCCGCTCCCAAATGCTCATGCTCGAGCGTCAAGGCAAGAAGCTCGATGGGGTCAGCCCGGGACGGTTGGCCGACACCTTTTCCGGCCATATCCGACGCGTCTGGAGTTGGCTTGTGGCCCGCAAGGTCCCGGTCCTCACGATTTCCTACGCCGACGCTATCGATAATCCGGCAGGAGCGGCACGGACGGTTAACCGGTTCATGGGTGGCGAGTTGGACGAAAAAGCCATGGCCGCTACGGTGGATCCTTCGCTACATCGGGTCAAGAGTGGTCGGGAAGGAAAGCAGGAATAGTGATTTCCGATATCTTCACCTGGCCGAATTGACTTTTCGCAGCAGCGGATTAAACTTCCTACCAAGGAGAGTAAAGTGCCTTCGGCTGTTATTTAATTCAATCAGGAGGAGAAGACCTGTGGAATCACGAAAGAAGCTGGTTGCTAGAACCTATCTCAAATTCGCCGTAATAGGATGAATGCGGCTGCAAGCCGCACGAATCCTAGGAAGTTGTCCATATGATACTCCCATCTGACAAGGATTCTTCGCCGCCATTGAACCCATGCAAAGAAGCGTTCGACGATCCAT
>JAJFLT010000033.1 GCA_021772555.1 Opitutales bacterium
AATTCGCCCAGATCGAGGTAATATTTTTTTACTTCCCGCAACGAAAATTCCGGCAATCCCACCGGTTCATTCCTCATCAAATGGTTTGCTATGGACGACGCTGGCAGAGATTCCATTTCCCTTGAGCCGAGCTGCTCCTCAAAAAAACGGACGAGTTTCGTTAAATCCTTTTTCTTATCTGAAAAGGAGATTTTCAACAGATTGCGGCTACCGTCACCGACACGGGACGAGACATCGACGCCGATATGCAAACCTTGTTCGCGGCCCGACTCGATCAGTGTCGAGGCCTTCACCGGCAGGGCTAAGGTAAACTCGTTGAAATAGGGTTCTTGTGAAAATGCCAGGTGCACACCCGGCACGGCGGCGAGTTGGTTGGCAGCGGCCTGGGCCTGTTCGCGGGCCATGCGGCAAATCCTTGCCATGCCGCTTTCTCCCCTGGCCAAAAGTGCGGCCCCGGCCAGGGTGGCCAAAAAAGCCTGGTTGGAGCAAATATTCGAGGTGGCCTTCTCTTTTCGAATGTGCTGCTCACGGGTGGAGAGCACCATCACGCGACAATCCCGCCCCTTGGCATCCACCGCTTTGCCCACGAATCGGCCGGGGGTGTGGCGGACATCGTTTTTCCGGTTCCGGTTGCAGCGTATTCCGAAAACGCCCAGTCCCGGTCCCCCGAAATTCGCGCTTATGGCCAAGTGCTGCCCTTCGCCCACGATCATATCCGCCCCCTCCCGGCCAAACTCGGAAGGCGGTTTGAGCCCACCCGTGCCGAGGAGAATGGGATCGATGACGGCTATGCTTTTGGCCCCTGTCTCATGGCTTAAATCGGCCAAATCATCCACTTCCTCGATGATTCCGAGATTGTTGATCTGAGGAAAGACAATGGCCGCCAGCCGTTCGCCCAAATGGCGCGCTTCCTCCTCCACCGCCCCGAGAGGAATGCGGCCCGTTGTCGGGTCGAGGGGTATTT
Organism: Opitutales bacterium; assembly: GCA_021772555.1. Taxonomy (GTDB): domain Bacteria; phylum Verrucomicrobiota; class Verrucomicrobiia; order Opitutales; family UBA2987; genus JAJFLU01. The sequence goes on from JAJFLT010000033.1 coordinate 965, forward strand.
TGACAATCCGCAAATCGGTATCTTGAGCCAAAGTTTCCAGCACCTCGAAGTCTCCCGGATAAAGGGCTTCCGGGATGATGGCCGTGTCGGCCTTTCGTTTCAACCGGAGGGCCACAAAAAGCGCCTCAAACAAAGCGGTTGAGCGATCGTAAAGGGAAGAATTGATGGCCTCGAACCCGGTCAGTTGAGCCATCAGGCATTGGTAAATCCACTGGGTGTGCAGGGTTCCCTGGCTGCGTTCCGGCTGATACGGGGTGTAGGCCGTGGTGAGCCTCCGAATGCCCGAGACGAAAGGCACAATTTCGTGCTCCTCGAAATCGCCCAATCCATCCCCCAAATACGAATCGAGCAGGTTGTTGCGAGAGGCTATTTCCTCCAAACGCTCCATGGCGCCCTCATAGGAGAGTTCCTCCGGCAAATCCGAAAAATCAGTGAACAGAGCCGGTTCCGGAATATGCCGGAAGAGGCCGCTCAGGCCTTGCAAACCCGCCGTCGCCTGCATGGAATCCACATCGGATTGACTGGCGGGGATATAATGCCGTTGCAGTTCCCTCGGCAGGATGTTGGGATCGTAAGGCAGTGTATTGCCCTTTAAAACCTCTGGCATGATTCAATCGAAATGATATCGGCAATTGGAAAAATTCAATTCAATGGTGAAAATTGAAAGCTAAGAGCTTTGCCCCGATCTGCAACCAGTCTTTTACCATCCAGGAGAGTTTTTTCATTTTAGCCCTAAAACCCATTTGTTTCGATTCCGCATCCCATCATCACTCCCATGAACCTGTCTGATTTGCATAATAACGAAAACCTTCGCCAGCGTGAATTTCCCATCAGTGAGGGAACCGCCTATCTCGCCAATGCGGCCATTTGCCCGCTGCCACGGTGTGTGGCCAAAGCTGTCAGCGAATATGCCCTCACCACCACCATGTGCGATCAGGAGAAAGGATTACCAGTTGCCATACCGGATGAAATCCGGCAAATGGGTGCGGATTTACTGGGTTGCGATCATCAGGAAATCGCTCTGCTCGGACCCACATCCATCGCGCTTTCCCTGGTCGCCAATGGCCTGCCTTTTCAACCCGGCGATAACGTCGTCTACAACGGAGCCGACTATCCATCCAACACGGTGGTCTGGATGAACCTGGCAGAAAAAGGTGTCGAGTTGAGACCTGTCAAACCGAAGGAACCGGGAAGAATCACCATCGACACGCTAAAGCCGCTGGTGAACTCCAAAACCCGTTTGGTGGCTTTGTCTTCCGCCCATTATATCAGCGGCTATCGGATTGATCTGGAAGCTATTGGATCGTGGCTGAAAGAAAATGGCGGAAAAACGCTTTTTTGTGTGGATGCCATTCAAACATTGGGCGCCTTGCCAACTACGGTGGAGCACGTGGATTTTCTCGCTGCCGACAGCCACAAATGGCTACTGGGCCCCTGCACATCCGGGTTATTTTATGTTGGCCAGGAAGCCATGCAACAACTGCGCCCCACCCTGCTCGGCTGGCACAATGTCCAATGTGCCGATTTTCTTCCCCCCACGGAAATCGTTTTCCAACCGGGGGCGGAGCGCTATGAGGCGGGCAACAGCAACTACCTCGGACTGGCCGGTCTTCATGCCAGCTTGTCGCTGCTCGCTCAAATCACACTGCCAAAAATAACCGAAATCATTTTAGACCATACACGCTATATTCGGGAAATGGTTCGGTCAAAAGATTACACTCTGGCCGGTTCCGACGAAGATCATCTATCGGGAATTACTTCCATTAACAAAAAAGATTTCGATATGGTCCGACTACATCAAAATCTTGCAGCGGCCAACATCGCGGCCTCATTACGGATCGATTTGGAGGGCCGCCAGTGGTTGAGATTTTCCCCGCATTATTATAACACCCGAGCGGAAATCGACTCCGCCCTGGAACAGTTTTGATGCGACAAAAATTCCAAATTTCTAAATAAACATTCATTTTTTTTGTAAACTTATGGTTCCGCGCTCGTCTTAACTAGAGAATCGAATCCCCTATCTAACTATGTTCTCTAAAATATCTATCGATCTTCATAAACTCGCCAAATTCGCCAACACGGCCATACCCATCTTGGCAGTTTTGTTTTTTCTGGCCGGGGCCTACCTCTCTTTTTATTTTCATTTCCTTACGGTTACATTTATCTTCCTGACCGTTATCAATTTCTTTTACCTCCGGGTACAGAGCAATCACAGTCTGCTTCGGAATTTCGGCGTTCTCGGCCAAGGGCGTTATATGCTGGAAAGCATAGGACCGGAATTGAGGCAATACCTGTTTGCCAGCGATACGGAAGAAAGACCTTTTAACCGTGAGGAAAGAAGCGAAGTTTATCGCAAGGCCCAGAATATCGATTCCGCATTCTCATTCGGCTCACAGGGTAATTTCGACGCCACCGAGATCAAACTTCGGCATTCACTTTTCCCAGCCAATAAAAGTAAAATGAAGCCTTTTGCGGTCACATTCGGGGAAGAACGCGGCATCGACAATACCTACACTATATCCAGGCCGGTTATAGTCAGCGCGATGAGCTACGGAGCATTGGGCCAACCGGCCGTGCGGGCTTTGGCTCGTGGGGCGAAATCGGCCGGAATTCCCATGAATACAGGAGAGGGCGGTTACCCCAAATACCACCTCGAAGAAGGGGTTGATTTGATTTTTCAAATGGGCACCGCAAAATTCGGTGTGCGTAATGAGGACGGATCATTGCATGAAGAGAATCTACGGTCTCTGGCCGCCCAGGAAAAAATCAAAATGATTGAGATTAAATTCTCCCAGGGGGCCAAACCCGGAAAAGGAGGATTGCTGCCGAAAGAAAAAATTACGGATGAAATAGCGGAGCTTCGCAATGTGCCCAAGGGCAAGGATGTAGTGTCTCCCACCCATCATCTGGAATGTAAGGATAACGCCACCACGGTTCAATTTATCAAGAAGGTCCAGGATATTTCACAACTGCCGGTGGGCATTAAAATGTGCGTCGGATCCTTCGATGAATTTCGTAACTTAATTAGAGAGATGAAAGCCCAGAATACGTTTCCCGATTATATCTCCATCGACGGCGCGGAAGGCGGCACGGGG
>JAJFLT010000321.1 GCA_021772555.1 Opitutales bacterium
CATACGAAGGGGCTGGGGAAGGAATTTCCAATCGGTCCAGATCATCAGAAGGCACCACAGCCCACAAGTTAAGACACCGCCGAACAAGGCTGCCGGAGTGACGATCTGCACGGGGTTACCGCCCAGCCACATGATGGTCAGCCCGCCCAATCCGCAATAGACGACGATCCAGCATCTGACGGTTGACAGGGAGCTTTTCTTTACCTTGGGAACTATGGGGCTCAAGCATTCCTTGGCGGTTCTGGTAAAAAGTTCATAAGCCGCCAGGATGGTACCGAAAAAGGCCATGAAAACACCTGCCTGGTAGATGTAGATCAACTGTGGGTGAAGGACTGTTAAAAAATCGGCTTGCAGGGTGAGCAATTGCATTCCCTGGGGAATAACCTGTTGGGGGTGAAGGACAGCCGCCCCCAAAATCGAGAAGGCAAAAGTAAAAAGGATTACGCAGGCAAAAGAAATAGAGGTATCGCATAAGGGCGCCTTCAACCATCGTTGGCCAAGGCGTATGTTATCATCATCCCTGGCGATGGTGACTCCTTTTTTCCCTCCCTTCGTTTTGTTGCCCAAGAGGCCCCAGCCTTTTTCCCGCATCATGCCGATATAGCCGAAATAGTCGTAAGTGCCGCCACCCAACGCACCCAGATAAGCGCCCACCTCGATCCATACGGGACGGGCGGCAATCGCCGGATAGCCGGTCGCCACCCACGGGTCGTAGGAGGGCAGCCGCGGAATTACCGCCCCCGCCTGGGCGGCCGACCAATCGGGTTGTGAAACCGCGCAGGCGGCCAGGATACAAATTAAAAAAAGCGCAACGATGAGCGTTTGGGTATGTTCGAGGGCGGAGTAGCTTTGAATGAAGGTCAGAGTAATGGCGACCGCTACAAATATCGTACCCCAGATGCGGGGATCCCCCCAGAGGAGGCTTTCCTCCGTAGCGAAAATCCATACAGCCAAGGTCCCGAGCATTTTGGGCAGGCCAGAGAGCCAGAGAGGGAAACAAAGAATAGTTAAAATGGCTAGAATCCAGACAACCCATCCCTTTGGTCCGGGCAAGTAAGCCCATCGTTCCACCGGGTGTTCTCCGGTCAATGTAAAGTAACGGGCAGCGGTGTAAACCTGAACGAATTTCATCAACCCCCCGGCTAGAAAACACCACATCAGGGCATAGCCGAAAATCGCTCCTCCACGGGAAGCAAAAACCGTCTCTCCGCTGCCAATGGTGACCGATGCAATAATCGCTCCCGGCCCGAAAAAGGCGAAAGCCGAAAAAAGCCCCTTTTTTTTCAGGGATTCATTCAGCGGAGGGTAACGGCAAGGCTCGCTCATGACGGGAGATTCTTGCGGCACTTGCATTTTACGTCCACAATCTTCTCAATGCTGTTTATATAGTAATTAGAACCCACCTATACTTATGAAAACTATTCATACACTCACCTTAACTGCAACCTTGTTCCTAGTTCCCGTTTTTTCACTGGCAGCGGAAACCATTCTCCTAATTGGGAATAAATCGGACGACACCCTCACTTTTGTCGATGCCGAAACCCTGGAAGTTCTTGGTCAAACAACAACCGGACGGGGTCCACATGAATTAGTGGTTACTCCCGATGGCAAGTGGGCCTATGTGGCCAATTACGAGGGGCCGGGTGACAGCCTTTCGCTCATCGATGTGGCCAGTCGTGAGGAAGTGAAAAAGATTCCCTTGAAACCCTACTTCGGGCCGCATGGGATTGCGGTCTCAAAGGATGGCTCCAAGGTCTATGCCACTTGCGAGCGGACCCAATGCGTCATCGAGCTCGACACGAAAAAGCAGGAGGTCGGGCGCGCTTTTGAAACCAGTCAAAAAGGGACCCACATGCTTGTCCTGACTCCCGATGAAAAGAAGATTTTCACGGCCAACATGGGCAGTGGCACGGTCTCCGTGATCGATCTGGAAAAAGGGGAATCCGTGGCCACAATCAAAACCGGTGCGGAATGCGAAGGGATCGACATTACGCCGGACGGAAAGGAAGTATGGGCCAGCAACCGGGCCGAGGACACCATTTCGATCATCGACGCCTCCAGCCATGAGGTTGTGGCGACGGTTCCCTGCGAGGGTTTTCCCATTCGGGTGAAAATAACCCCTAAAGGCGATCTGGCCCTGGTCTCCTGCGCCCGACGGAATGAACTAGCGGTTTTCGATGTGGCCGAGCGCAAACTGATCAAGCGCATGCCCACCGGAACCACCCCGGTCGGCATCCTCATCGAACCCGAAGGGAAAAGGGCCTTTGTGGCCAATACGCGCAGCCACAAAGTAATCGTTCTCGATTTGCAAACCCTGGAGATCGCGGGATCCATTTCCGCAGGCAATACTCCCGACGGTTTGGCTTGGGCGATTAGCGAATGATTCGCGCCACGGGTGCTCTCGAAGCATCGGGTTTATTGGGGCCACCCAATTCCTAGTTGTAAGGCGATCTGCCCACATCCAAATAGTCCCTAACGTTTTTGGATTATTTTAGGAAAAGTTCAGACATCATTAATAATAGGCGGATTATTACATGAAACGGATACAGTCTCTCCAGTCCATAGAATCACAAACTCACTTGCAATAATCGTGAAATATTTTATAGTACCCAATTAATGGCTGCAGCAGACGCTGCTACAATATGTTCGGTAGCCAAAAACGCACAAGTGTAAGATGAAGTTGCTTATTTTCGGATCAACAGGTGGCACAGGACGAGAGCTGCTCAAGCAGGCTCTTGAGCAGGACCATAACGTCACGGCATATGCCCGCAATCCGGCTAAGATTGATGATCTTAAGCATGTGAATTTACAGGTCGTTCGCGGGGATGTGCTAGACCCGGCGGTTGTCGAAAGCACTGTAACAGGGCAGGAAGCGGTATTGTCCACCATTGGGGCGGGTGCTGGTCGCACAACCCTGCGCGAGGACGGGACACGGAATATCATTGAGGCCATGGAAAAAACGGGTGTCCAACGTCTCATCAGTCAATCCTCACTTGGCGTGGGCGACAGTCGCGCCAACCTCCCATTCTTTACCAAATACTTTATCGTTTCCGTTTTCCTGCGACATGCTTTCGCAGACCATGAACGCCAGGAGGCTATTGTAAAACAAAGCTCGTTGGACTGGACCATCGTTCGCCCTCCTTACCTGACGAATGGTCCGCGCACCGGAGCCTATCGGCACGGTTTCCCCACAAAGGTTACGCGAATCCAAGGTAAAATCTCACGTGCCGATGTTGCTGACTTCATGTTAAAGCAACTGACGGACGATATTTACCTTCATCAGACACCCGGGGTGTCGTACTAAACCAGATGCGATCCCTCGACAAGGCGGTACCGAACAAACCGTGTGAGGCAACGGCGTAAGCACCGTGCCTCCACTTGAACGTTGGGCACCTGCTCCGCTGAGACGAAAGATAAATAACGATATGCGTGACCTACTTCCATACATCACGATAGCCTGCATCGTTGGCGGAGGCGTAATTTCGGGACTTCTCTTCGCCTTTTCCAACTTCGTCATACGCGCATTGGCTCAAATGCCGCCGGAACAGGGTATGAGCGCCATGCAAAAGATAAATGTAACCATCATAAATCCCTTATTCGCAACGCTGTTCTTCGGCACGCCCGTATTTTGCGCACTTATTGCCGTCAATTCGATTATGGATTTAGGTGCTCCAGGATCTCCGTGGCTTTTGGGCGGGGCGCTTGCCTATTTGGTTGGTCCCTTTTTGATAACCATGACTTTTAACGTTCCACTGAATAATAAGTTGGCTCGTGCTGAAACTTCGAGCGCCGATTATGTTTGGCCGGAATATCAAGCGGCATGGCAGCGCTGGAACCATATACGGACATACCTCGGGATTCTCTCTGTTTTGCTATTGTCTGCCGGCCTTTTCCAATTATCGCCATAAATATAGAACAGCTATACGAGAACCCAACACTAGCGGCACCTAACAAGTCGTTCAAGCGGACATTTGACCGCGCGCTTCCTCCGATGCCGCTCCTGTCGCCCGCCGACTTTCCCAAACTCCGTTGCGAACATCCCAATAGCGTAAGGCTGGATGCCTATGCCAGGCGCCGGCTTTCCCATACTTTCGGGTTCAGTAGTGTGGGGGGGCGCTCGCCGCGCAGAGCCACAAGCATGTTCTGTGTCGCTACGGTGATAGCCCGATGCATCATTTCCCGCGTGACTCCAGCGATATGAGGGGTAGCGATCACATTTGGCAAAAAACGTAAAGGATTGTCCGGGGCCGTTGGTTCGGTTTCCCAAACATCCAGAGCGGCACCCGCCAGGTGACCGGTTTGTAGCGCTTTCAATAAATCCGCTTCGACCACCAGCGTTCCCCTGGCCACATTGACGAGGTAGGAACCTTTTTTCATTTGGGCGATGGTCTGTTTATTGATCATGCCTTCGGTTTCCGGCAAGGCGGGCAGGTGCAGGGAAACGATATCGGATATTGGATACAATTCGGACAGATTCTCCACTAATTCCACGCCCAGTTCGCCGGCACGCTCGTCATTAACGAATGGATCGAAGGCCACCACCCTCATACCAAAAACGCGCGCCAGCTCCGCTACGCGGC
>JAJFLT010000322.1 GCA_021772555.1 Opitutales bacterium
CGGGCTCCTCATCGGCAAAGGCGGGCTCTATGCCAACACCCTCCGCATCAAACCGCCCATGTGCCTTACTATGGATGATGCCGACTTTCTGCTCAGTGTGCTCGATCAGGTCTTTTCCAAAATTTAACCCCCAAAACCACCTCTTTGGAAAACGAGCGGAACAGTTGATCGTAGAAATGCCGGTCGCTTGTAATGGCTAATTCATAACATTTTTCCACATGGAGCAGGCCGTTCAGCTTTCAATCGTAGCCTTATATTTTCTGGCCGTTTTCGGCATTGGTGCAGTTGCCGCCAGAAAAATCCACGACTTGAAGGATTTCTTTGTCGGCGGGAAGAGAATGAGTTTTTGGGTGGTGGCCTTTTCCGCCCGCGCCACCGGTGAATCGGGGTGGCTTCTGCTGGGATTGACCGGGTTCGGCGCCCTCATGGGAATGAGGGCCATGTGGGTGGTCTTCGGCGAGGTTCTGGGGGTGGCCTTGTGCTGGATTTGGATGAGCCATCGATTTAAAAAGATGACGGATGAGTTTGGCTCCGTAACCATCCCAGATTTTCTCGAAAGCCGGCTCGGCGACACCACCCACCTGGTTCGCGTTATTTCCGCGCTGGCTCTGGTCATCTTTCCCACCATTTATATATCCGCACAACTGGATGCGACGGGAAAAGCCTTCGAGAGTTTTCTCGGCTGGAATTACCATGCGGGCCTGACGGTGGGGTTTCTGGTCGTGCTGGTCTATACCGTGTTGGGCGGTTTTGTGGCGGTGGCCTGGAGCGATTTGGTCCAGGGCGTGCTCATGTTGATCGGCCTGGTGGTATTGCCGGTGGTCGGCATCATCGAACTCGGCGGGTTGGGCAACCTGTGGACCGGTTTGGAAAGTCTGCCCGGCGGGCTTACCTCGATTTGGGGCTCGGGTGGACTGGGATTCGGTAATGTGGCGGGTATCATCGCCCTCTTTGCCATCGGCCTGGGTTATCTGGGGTCTCCCCAGATTTTTGTTCGTTTTATAGCGTTGAAGGACCCTCGCGAATTGAACAAGGGAACCATTGTGGCTATCGCGTGGACCTTGCTGGCCGATACGGGGGCCGTCTTTGCGGGCATGGCGGGGCGCGTTATGTTCGACAAGGTCGGGTTGGAAGGGGAGGCCCTGATTCAATTACTGGGGGCCGGTTGTGAAAAAATCCTGCCGCTGATGTCGGGTGAACTGTTTAACCTGGTCATCTCCGGTTGTTTCATAGCCATCGTCCTGGCGGCCATCATGAGCACGCTGGATTCCCTACTGCTGTTGGCGGCGAGCGCCTTTGTGCGAGATATTTATCAAAAGACCATCCACCCAGAACTTTCAGATGAGGCCATGACGCGGAATTGCCGCAAACTGACTATTCTTATTTCCTTTGTTGCTTTGGGTATTGCCCTGGCCGTGTCGGCACTTTCTCCCAGCCGGACGATTTTCTGGTTTATCATCTTCGGCTGGTCGGGTATCGCGGCCACCTTTTGCCCGGTCATGATCCTTGCCTTGTTCTGGAAAGGATTGAACCGCGCCGGGGCCATCGCCGGTATGATGACGGGATTCTTCGGCGTCATTTTCTTCAAATTCTGGCCCTCATGGGCGTCGGCCTTGGGAGTGGAGGAAATTTCGCCCCTCTTGCTCGATTTTGCCAAAATGGAGGAATTGGCCCCTTCTTTTTTCCTATCCCTGGTCGCCGCCTTGTTGGTTAGTCGTTGGAACGGTCCCGGCCATGGGCTGTCTGATGTTAAAGGTTTGGCTGGACAAGCCTTCGCGGATCGATAGTGAATCTAGCCACAATAGTTATGAAAAAATTTACCATTTACATTCTGGGCCTGGTTTGCCTCTTGGGTTTTGCGCTTAATACTCACGGCCAAACCGAGCAAAAATTCGGGCATATCAATACGAATCTCGTGATTTTTATCATGCCTCAAAGAAAAGCGGCCTTAAAGATTCTGGAGGAATATGCCAAGACCCTCGACCAGCAGTTGAAGGAGATGAGCGAGGAGCGGCAAACCAAGTTGGAGGAGTATCAGGCCAAGGAAAAAGAATGGCTGGACGAAATCCGGGAGGCCAAAGCGGAAGAGATCCGGCAGATTGAAAACCAAATCCGGCAGTTTCAACGCACCGCCCAGGAGGCCGTCCAGAAAAAAGAGAACGAGTCCATGCAGCCCATCGCCCAAAGCGTCCAGGCGGCCATCCGCGAAGTGGCCGTCAATGAGGGATATACCTACGTTTTTGACAGTGGATCCGGTAGCCTCCTGGTGGCACCGGAAAGCGACGATCTTTTCCCCCTCGTTAAAACGGCTCTCGGTCTCGATGACGAGCTTCTCAAGGATCCGTCCGAAAAAGCGGCGGTTTCAGAAGAGGATGCTGCGGAAACCGGCGGAAATTGATCCGAACGGACTTGGGTTGAACTAAATTCCGTAGGCCGGCATGAGGCCGTTGGCGGGATCGACTACGGTTACTTCGAGGGGTTTTCCGTTTTCTTTTTTCAGGGGGGTGGAGGCCAGGCGGTCTTCGAGGAGGTTAACTTCGTTGCAGTCTTTGCTCAGGTGGGCGAGGTAGACTTTTTGCCAGGCGGCGTCTTCGGTGGTTTGCAGGTAATCGAGGGCGGCATCATTGGAGAGGTGGCCGTGGCGGCTTTTGATGCGTTGTTTGATCGACCAGGGACGGCGCGGGTCTTCATCCAACAGGCGCGTTTCGTAATTGGCTTCGAGGACCAGGACATCGACTTTGCGTAAACGCTCCTTAACCAGGTGGGACATGTGCCCGAGATCGGTGCACCAGGCAACGCTGCTGCCGGACGGATCGTCCTCCTCTCCACAACATTGGCGGAAGAGAAAGCCGACTGGATCGGAGGCGTCATGGGGTACGGAAAAGGTCGTTACTTCAAGGTCGCGAAACCGAAACGCGCCGCCTGTTTCGAATAATTGCCATCCCACGCGCCGGGTCATTTTTCTTTGCACCGCGCTGGCCGTGCCGTGGTTGGCAAAGACTTTGATGGGGCCGTACCGGCCGAGCCCGCCAACCCCTTTGCAATGATCGGCGTGTTCGTGGGTAAGGAAAATGGCGTCGATCTGATCCAGTGTTTCATGGCAGGAATCCAAAAGACCGCAAAGCCGTCGGGCGGAAAAACCGGCGTCGATGAGGATTTTACAGTTCTCGGTTATCAGAAGTGCGCAGTTGCCGGAACTGCTGCTGCCCAGGATTTGAATTTGTACGGCCATCTTCGGGCCCGGACAATTAACCATGAGGGTGGCCGTGGGCAATGGTTTTTTTCCACTTCAACCTAATTTTTACCGGATGGGACCTTTACTTGCATTTTCTTCCTTAATAAGTATGGTTGGTTTTCACATTTTTACATTATGAAAGAATCAAAAAAGAGTTCTTTTATGGCTGCTTCGTCCGGGGACGCGCAATCCACGTTGTCCGGCGAACACCCACCACTGGCTCCCAACGAAGAATACCGTCAGAGCCTACCCGATGTGCAGAACGCTCCGTCGTCTGAAATCCGGGGTGCCAACGTGCCCATATTGCAGACCGGTATTTCGAATTTTCGGCTGCCTTTGAGCATCCTCACGGAGAAGAGCGAGACGTTGAAAATTGAAGTTTCCGTGACCGGTTCGGTTTCGGTGGCGGCGGAAGCCAAGGGAATCAATATGTCCCGCATCATGCGGACATTTTATAATTTCAAGGACCGCGTCTTCACCCTCGAATTGCTGGAGGAAATACTCTTGCGCTACAAAGCGGACCTCGGCAGCAGCCGGGCACGCATCCGTCTCTCCTTTTCTTATCCCGTATTGCAGAAAAGCCTGCGCAGTAACCTCGAGGGCTACCAGTACTATCAGGTGGTTTACGAGGGAATTCTCGACGACCTGAACCGTTTTCGTAAACGTATTTACTTCGATTTTGTTTACTCCTCAGCCTGTCCTTCGTCATCCGAGCTGGCGGAACATTCCCGCCAGACGCGCAATGTCTATGCCATCCCGCATTCCCAGAGAAGCAAGGCGCGCCTCAATGTTGAGGTCAGGCCCGGCGCATTGCTCTGTATCGAGGATTTGCTGCGCCACTGCCAAAAGGCATTGCCGACGGAGACCCAGGTCATGGTGCGGCGGGAGGATGAGCAGGCTTTTGCCGAGTTGAATGGCGAGCAGCCCAAATTCGTAGAGGACGCCGTGCGGCTGGTTTATGAGCAGCTTCAGGGCGATGACCGCATCGTTGACTTTCAGATCGCCTGCGCGCATCTGGAGTCTCTCCATTCGCACGACGCGGTAGCCGTTATCAACAAAGGTGTGCCGGGCGGATTCTCCGGCCAGGTAGAGGATTTCAAAAATTTGCTCTGCTGACTATTGAAAGAAGACCTTTTTTGGAGTATTCCAGAATTGGGAGAACCCGTAATTTTATTTCAGAAATGATTCGAGCTGCTGTGTAGTCAGTCCCGACTGCCTGAGAATAGCCCGCAAAGTGCCACGGTCCAATTCCCGATGATCGGGCACAATCGTTTGTGCGAAGGGGTCGTCGCGGCGCATGACGATATGGCTTC
>JAJFLT010000323.1 GCA_021772555.1 Opitutales bacterium
GGGCTTCATCTTTTGCCTCGGGCCCATCTTTAGCTCCGGGTCTACCGGAATCATCGCGAGCATGCCACCGACTTGATAAAAGGACCCGCAATCATCCTCCTGAATCTGGCACTCCAGACTGCGCATAAAGACGTTCCAAAACGCACCGTGCCTGCCCACACAATGATATAACACCCCGCTATCACGTTTGGCGGTGAGTCGGGGCGCCCATTTCCGTTCGCTCCAGCGGAACTCAAGCTTGAGGTGGTAATTCTCGAATTCCTCTTTCGTGGTTAGAGCCGCATATATTTCCCCGGATACCCGTAACACAGGTTTGCCCTCCTCCATGATTACGGTGAATATCCCGCGCTCGTTGCGTCCGAGGCCGAGCGGCTTCCCTTTAATGCCGTCATCGCTCTTGCCGTCCCAGTCAATATCCACGGTCGTGTGCGGCACGCCGGTGAATACTTCCCAGCCGGAAAGGTCTTTGTGCAACAGAGGCCGCCACTCGTCGTTGTTTGCCTCTGCTTTGGGTGTCTGACCCGATGCCACAACACCCCCCAGTATCCCGAGCAAAATGCCGCTTTTGAGAAGATAATTGCGTAATAACATAGGATCAGTTGGTTAAAGGAGTTATCCCAACGGCGATGGCGTTGAGCCGAGTCATTGTGCTAACGTAGAGCACACCGTTGGCTTCGATGGGCTAAAAAGGATCGGGCCTGTAAGCATTTATAATCGTTAAAAATAGCTACTTTCTAATATTTCGATCCAATATTCTATTTTAAATGTGAATTGGCGATCTTTTCCTTCGTTATTTGATGATCAAATCGGCAGTATTTAACAATTATTTTTGAATTTTCCTTTGCTCGGTAAAACCAGGGAAAGATGTTTTCTTCTATTGGAGATTCCCACAAGGTAACCGGGGTTTGGTTTACACTTCGTTGATCATGTTCGGTTTGCGGTTTTTCGCGGGAATGATCATCCACTAGATTTCACCTTTGCGTTTGTTTTTTAGCCATGATTCTTCATTTTCGCGCCAAGGGCAGTTACCGGCTGGTTTCCGTTGAGGAGCAAAATAAAATCGGTGGTGAGGATAGTTAGAGCAATTGCAGTCTGGAGATTGCCGTAACGCCATCGTGGTCGTCCGATAATTCCAAAGCCCATCCAACCCCATCGTGCTTTTCACAGAATGATTCCATGGCAGGCCGGTCCAGAATGATGAAAGTCGTGGAGAGCGCGTCGGAAAGCGCCCAGGCTCGTTTTTGTGCCGTAACCGGATTTCCCGACTGCGGGTCCACGATATGTTCGCCTTTGACGGCTAAGCCAGAACCACTGAACGAATTTTGACGGAGGTTTACTTCCCGTACGTTTTTGCCGCTACCGAATTGAATGGTCCATGATTGTTCACGAACTGGCTCATTCATAGCCAGCGCCGTGCTCCCACCGGCCAGAAGCAGAGAGCGTTTGACCTCCCAATGTTTCAGGATTTCAGCCATGCAGTCGAGGGCGTAACCTTTGCCTATGCCCCCAAGTCTATGTTCAGTCCCTGGCGGTACAGAGTCACCGATAATGTTTCCTTCGCGAGATCGATTCCCTTAAAGCCACTTTCCGGCGCGGTTATGTCGAAGGCCCCGTTTGTTTCCCGGCTGATCCTCAAAGCGAGACTTAAACAGGCAAATGTTTCGAAACTGACTGCAATGGGGGCTTCCGTGGGACTACGGTTGATTCGGGAAACATCGCTGGATTCCTCGAACCGGCTGAGTTTTGCCTCCAAACGGTCAAGTTCCCGAAAGGCTTCCCCGGCAGCTTGTCCGGCGTAATCAGAATCGTCCACATCGACCAGGATTTCAAAGGTGGTCGCTATGGTTTCATGGACGAAGCGATGAAATTCACAGGTATTGAGTGAAGTCATCAATTTCCGTCAATTTCTTCCATAAAGCGGCTCCATAGTTTCTCTTCGATGTAAATAAGGAGGACGACTCCGGGTCGTAGTCCGCGGTATTCGATCTGGTATTTTGGAGAAATCTTTGCTTCCAGGATATCCTGCAGCTTTGCCGATACAATGATGACGGAAGCATCGGGAGCGTCCGGCATATCATTCCAATAACCGACATTTTCAAACTGGCGCAGATACCAGGGAAGCGGCCAGTACTCTTCACTGATAACCTTTATAGGCAATTTTCGGCCCAGAGGCGACAATTCGGCTAACCGCTTAATCCTTTCCCCGATTTTCAAGACATCGGTATTGGGATGAACATAGGCATAAGGATTGCGAGCATCGGCATAATAGCGGAAATTCGTTAAGTAAGCACCCCGCAGAAGAAACCCCAAGACAATCAATAGCAGGGCTGTAATCCCCAAACATGGGGCTGGTTTTCGGCAGCGATCGTAAAGAGCCTGCAAGCCAGATCCCGCCATAAGCGCCAGGCCCAATAATAGACTGAGAACCAGCCACGGTGTTTTGTAGGACAGAAGGGAATAAATAAACAACAGGATAAGCGTGAAAAATGCCAGAAACCGCCGCAGTTTCCTCGTGGGCGTCATTATCCATTTCTCTCGAACACTGATTATTGCGGCGACCAGGGCAAATATGACAACGGCCCCTTCGCCGGCCAGGATTCCAAGGCCGCCTTCAAGTCCGGACAACAGCCCAATATAGTAGTAAAAAGGTTTCTCGTGGCCCGATTCCAGTGAGTAAACAAAGGGAGAAATGATGGCATCCCCGATGCCGGAAAGATTAGTAAAAAAGGAAGAATAAAATACTGCCGAAATAAGCGCTGCCGCGCTGAGGGCACTCAGCCCCAGGCGGATGGCCTGGCGAATATTTGAGTTTTTGAAGATTGAACCTCCCACTTTTTGCGTTCTTCGGGCGGTTATCCCGCAAACCGTTAGGGATACTGCAAAGCCGACCAGACTGATCAGGCTTGACTCTTTGGTGGCATGCAGGAGGCCAACGGATATCCCTGCTGCCACGGCCCAGGTTATTTTCGGATTCTGGTAGCAGCGCCAGCCGCAGGCCAGCGCGCAGGAGGTGAAAATTATCAATAACGGCTCCTGAATATAATATCGACTGTAATAGACCATAGCGGGGGAAAAGGTGAAAAAAGCACCGGTCAATATGGTTCCGACCGGTCCCAGACCATCCCGCAGCCAGAACAAGGATAAAATCAAAGCAGATCCAAAGAAGGCGGAGACCAAGCGTACCGTGATTTCGTCAATTTGCTGTAGATTCTCCTGGCCTCGAAACCAGGCCACCGGCAAAGCCAAATAGTAAAGGGTCGGTCCATGAAAGTGTCTGGGATCATACTCGTATTGACCTGTTTCCAGAAGCTGGCCGAACTTTATGGCTTGCACCGCCTCATCGGTGTGCATCGGTCGGGCATCTAGTGAATAAGTGCGGATTCCCAGAGCGAGAATGAACTCCAGTAGGAGGATTACTATCACATATTTGGAGCCAGATTTCATTACTATTAAACTAGAGCTTTTCCTGTTGGATAGCGATTAGAAATAGTGCACACTTGAAGCTGCCAGTCGAACCAGTGCCAAGCTTATCCATAGTCATTCCCGCTTTCAACGAGGAAGCCGCCATAGCAAACGG
>JAJFLT010000324.1 GCA_021772555.1 Opitutales bacterium
CACCTAAACAGCATGAGAAGCGAAACATTAACCGACTATCCATTGGCGCAGCTTTGCCGGGAAATGTTGCCCCGCTGCCGATATGTAGCGATCAACCTGGATGCCATTGATGCCTTGGCCGAAACACTGGCGGAGGCATCCCTGCCACTGCCGGCTTGGGATCATCCCGCTTTCCCCGCGTTTCTTGGTGACACTCTCGATGCCGTGGTCTGGCTCGGAAACGCCCTCAATTTTTGCTACTGGACACCGCGGAGAGAACCCATGTGGTCGTTCCCCATCGCCGGCCAGTGGGAAGTGGATGCCTTCGCCCAGTTCGGTATGCTCCATGCCGCACTTGCCAGCGGCCATGATTTATGTGATGCCAATATTCTTCAAAGCGAAGAACTAGCCTCACTATTTGCCTGGGGAGAAGGCTATCTACCCCTCGTTGAAGAACGCATCGGCATCCTTCATGAAATCGGAGAAATCCTGGGGCAAAACTATAATGGCCGCTTACAAAATGCCATCGCGGCAGCCGGAAACGATGCCCTTTCCCACGCCCGATTTCTCGCCGCCACATTTCCCTCATTTAACGATTGCCGAACACTTGACGGGAACGTCATCCCGATCTGCAAACGCGCCCAACTGGCTGCCGGTATGCTTCATGCCGCCCGATTGGCCCGGGGCGGGCAAGGTTTACAAAATAGCGAACGATTGACCGTTTATGCGGATTACATGCTGCCGGTTGCTCTGAGGAGCCATGGCGTTATGGAATTAACCCAGGACCTGGCGGAAAAAATAAGCGAACGGCAGTGGCTGGAGGCCGGTAGTCGGGAAGAATCCGAGATTAGGGTCGTCACGATTGCAGCCTGTGATTTGTTGATCGAAAAAACCCGTCTAACGGGAGGTAATATCGATGCCCTGCAACTGGATTACTGGCTTTGGAGAAAAGGATTCCAAAGCGAGTCGAAAATATCCCACCACAGGACGCAGACTACCGATTATTAGGTTATATTACGGGATTTTACGAATAACTGTTTTCGTAATTTGACAATATCTCTGAGAGCGTTACGTTTGATTAATACCGGGATTCTAGAGCGTCTATTTCGTGCCCAGCGGCTGAAAATTTTCTCTTTAAAACATTGTCTTTGCAAACAAACCGACAGGTTTCGATTTACCTGTTTTTACTTGGGTTGATCGGATTGATAACGCCCCTCAGTTCACTGATGGGGAAGCCCGACTCATCTTCAGAACCTCCCGTAACCCCGTTGATAATTGGGGGCGAACGTACTTCCGGCGCGGATTACCCGTGGATGGCTGCTCTCGTCAGAAGGGATCAGCCATCCAATTTCAATGGTCAATTTTGTGGCGGTACTGTTATTCATCCCTTCTGGGTATTGACCGCCGCGCACTGTGTTGAAGACACGGTAGCGGCAGAAGTGGATGTCGTTCTAGACACGAAAGACCTTGATAGCGGGTCCTTTCGGCGCATCCCTGTCATGGCCATAGTGCAGCACCCCGGTTATTTTGGCGATTTTGATTTGCAAAACGACGTCGCCTTATTGCAATTGGAAACATCCGCCAATGTGCCTTCGATACGTTTAATCGATCAACCGCAGTTGGAGGAGCCGGGTCTTCTGGCACGATCCATAGGCTGGGGAAATACGTCACCGGATTTGGACAACCAGGAATTCGATCCCGTTCTGCGACAGGTTGATCTGCCCTTGGCAGACCGGGATTTGGTCAACGTCCCAGATCTATTCGATGGCCGGGTAACCGAAGACATGCTGCCGGCCGGTTTCGATGTTCCCGGCAAAAGCGACTGCTTTGGCGACAGCGGGGGGCCATTGCTGGTGCGGGCAACTTCAATTTCCGATCCACGGGTAGAAGAGTGGGTGCAGGTAGGTGTCGTCAGTTGGGGCAGAGGCTGCGGAATGCAAATACCTTACGGCGTCTACGCGCGTGTCTCGTATTTTCAAAACTGGATAGTCAATGTAGTTGGTGATGATGCGGCTGCATTTTCCCCCGCCGTTTACGATATGGCTTCGCTGGACACAGCCAGCGGTTATCTCTTCAGCCAAAGTTTCCAGGATCCTCTGCGGCCGGGGGCGATTTATTACCATCAGGGTTACTTCTTAATGGACCACCCAGTAGGCCAAACATTAACCTTAGCGCTTGAATCAGCTGACTTCCGGGGAAGATTAACGATCCATAATCACGCTACGGGAGAAGTATTGGCCACCGATTTTGGAAAGTCTGGCCGGTTTGATGCATCCATCACATTTACGCCTCAATTTGGAATTGAATACCTGTTTCGTGTCTCAACCGAGCGAACCTCAGGGAAAGGAGAATTTATCCTTCATACATTCCCTCAACTTACCAAAGGACAAATTTCTACCCAGCAAACGATTATGGGAAACCTTAATTCCTCCGATCAAGTTTTCCCGAAAACCGGGTATCTGACCGATGCCTTTAGATTGACCAACGTGTTTGCCAACAGAAATATCCGCGTGAGGGTCCAATCCGAGGATTTCGATGCCCTCTTCTGGCTTTTCGACGGAGCAACCGGAGAAAAAATCGAAGTCATGGATGAATTTGGAGTAGGCGAGGAGGAGGTATTACTTTTTCGCACTGAAAGTAATAAAAGCTACGAAATCCGAGTGTCCCATTTCAACAATGGAGAATCCGGCGCATATACTCTCTCGACCGGAACCTTCACTCCAAAATCCTCCATTTCTCTCAATGAAAGCTTACAAGATTTTCTCTCCAGTGATGACGACGAAGTATTCGAAGACGAAATACAAGGGTCCATCATCTTGGACAGCCATGACTTCCGCGTTACCCAATCCCTCAGTCGAACTGTAAACATAACCCTTGAGGGTTTAGGCGGATTATTCCCTTCAATGGCTGTATTCGACTTGAGTAACTTTGATTTGGTTGAATTTGATACCCCCAATTATAGAGGTGTTGCCAAAATCATATTTTCACCTGTCAGGAATCGCCGATATTCAATCGAAGTTCTTGGATTTCTGGAGGATGACGGCAAAAATTATCTGCTTGATGTCGAGCTGACTCCACACGTTGTCAATATACCTGATAGCGAGCTTGAAGCTGCCATTCGGCGAAAATTGCAAATAAACAATGGAGACATCACCGAGGATGATATGACCCATTTGACGACCTTGAACGCTTCAGGCTTGAATATCAATGATTTAACAGGACTCGAAACAGCCCTAAACCTAACCTCCCTCGATCTATCCGAAAACCAAATCAGCGACCTAAGCCCCTTGAGCAACCTGTTCAGTTTGGGGACCTTAAGCCTCAACGGAAACCAGATCAGCGATATAAGTCCTTTGCGAAGATTGATAGCTTTGGAGTCTCTGGTGCTCAATCGCAATACAATCAGTAACCTAAGCTCATTGGGTGGTTTGACGAACTTGATTGTTCTCGAATTGGATCAAAACCAGATCAGTAACTTGAGTCTCCTGAGTTCATTGACGAACTTAACCGCTCTTGACTTGAGGGATAACCAAATCATCGACCTTGGTCCCCTTGCCGATTTAAGCCATCTGCTAACGCTTGATGTGAGCCAAAATCTTTTCCAACTTGGCGAAAACTCCCCTGCGCTTACCATTATTGAAATGCTTCAAAATGGTGGAACTTCCGTTACCTTTGATCCGCAACCTCTGGATATTTTCCAGGGACAACCTATCGATGGATTCCCTGGCTGGAGGGCCTCATCATGGTATCAAAGCTACAATGTCGATTTTTGGCCCTGGATTTTTCATGATGAGCACGGCTGGCAGTTTGTTAGCTCAAGTAGTACACGGGATGAGATTTATGTTTGGGATTCAGGTTTTACTGAATGGCTTTTCGTTAATGAAAACAATTATCGATGGATGTTTCTCTTCGGAGTCAATGGAGGGTGGATATTTTCGTTTGATGACAATACTCCCGAAAGACGATTTTTCCAGAGATTGGACGATGACAGCCTGTTCAGCATCCCGGCCGGGCTTCCCAATTAAGCGAGAAAAATTACCAAGACCATGCAAATTATGGCACGGACTGTAATTGACATTGAAGCTATAAATCGTAACATGGTCGGAAATGGTGAAATTGGTGAAGGGAGAAAATAGACTTGGCCGGACCATGATTGGCGGTTCAAAATTTGGGTTTTCTTTGTTGGCAGCGCTTTTTTTGAGCCTGATTCCTCTGTCCGTCTATTCCGTGGATGTGCTGGAAATTGCCCTCGAAGTGGCTCTTCGCGGCGAGCTTAACAAACCGACGGGGGAATTAACTGCGGAGGACTTGAATTCCCTTACCTCATTCGTTGTCCCCGAATTAAATATCGCCAATTTGACTGGCTTGGAGGCAGCGCAAAATTTAACCAGCCTGAGCCTCAATGGCAATAAGGTCATCGATCTGAGCCCTCTGAGCGGTTTGACCGCCTTGGTTTCCCTGGAACTGGAAGGCAATGATATCAGTGACGTGGGTCCGCTAAGCGGCTTGACCGCCCTGACCACTCTCAATCTCGGCGGCAACCAGATTGGCAGTATCGATGGTCTGAGCGGTTTGACCAACCTGCAGAACCTGGATTTAGGAGGAAACCAAATTTCCAATGTTAGCCCCTTGAATGGATTAACCGCCTTGGCCATTCTCGACCTGGGGGCTAATCAAATCGGTAACCTGGGTCCTTTGAGCGGATTGACGGCGTTGATCAACCTCAACCTCAGCGCCAACCAAATCGGCGACTTGAGCCCCTTGAGCAGCCTGGGTGCTTTAACCAACCTCGATCTCGGCAGCAATCAAATCAGCGATCTGAGCCCATTGGGAGGATTGACGGCTTTAGCCTCGCTCAAACTGAACGGCAACCAGATCGCCAACCTCCAACCCTTGAGCAGTCTGACTGGTTTGGGCGGGCTTAGACTGGAGCAAAACCAAGTCAGTGACCTCGGTCCCCTGAGCGGTTTGACCAGCTTAACGACACTGATACTGAATGGTAATCAGATCAGTAACTTGAGCCCCGTGAGCGGATTAACGGGTCTGACGACTTTGTTTTTAACCAATAACCGAATTACCAACCTGAACCCTTTGAGCGGCCTGACAGCGCTGCAAAACCTGAACCTGAACGACAACCAGATTCGCAATCTCAATCCGCTCAACGGATTGGCGGGCTTGTCCCAATTGGTTCTTAACGGAAATCTCCTGACGGATATAAGCGATTTGGTCGCTTTATCCAATCTGTTCATTTTGGAACTCGAGCGGAACTTTCTCGATATCAGTGAAGGATCGGCTATTCGCAATCTCATCGAAGGACAGCTTTTTCTTATTCCCGTACTCTCCTATGAATTGCAGAATCTGGGATTCTTTCACAGTTCCGCCATTGAGGGCTTCCCAGGATGGTGGGCCTCTCCTTGGTATATGAACTACAATGTGGATTTCTGGCCCTGGATTTACCATGATGAACATGGATGGCAGTACATTTTCGAGAGCAGCACCGAGAATGTTATTTTTCTTTGGGATCTCGGTTTGGGCGCGTGGGTCTTTACGAACGAAGATTCCTATCGCTGGATCTATATATTCGGGGGCGACCAAGGTTGGGTCTTTACTTTTGACGACAATGCTCCAGATCGACGCTTTTTCCAAAGGCTCGACAACGGCAGCCTATTCAGCGTGCCAGAAGGTTTGCCCGCAAATTGAGCGGGTTTGAGATAATACCCAGTTTTCCGCTCCGGCCGAGCGAGTAAAATTTCCGATCGGGGGCGATCAGTCGAAAACCACGGTTTTGTTATTATAGTCGAGCACCCGGTTTTCAAGATGCCATCGAACCGCTTGGGCCAACACCGCTTTTTCCAGGTCCCTGCCTTTGCGCATTAAATCTGCAACTCCATGACGGTGGTTCACGTGTGTCACATCCTGTTGAATGATGGGGCCGGCATCCAGTTCGGCGCTGACATAATGAGCGGTTACCCCGATGATTTTTACACCGTGCCGATAGGCTTGGTGGTAGGGTTTGGCCCCGGCAAATGCGGGCAGAAACGAATGATGAATATTAATGGCGGGACAGCCCATTTGTTCCAGCATTTCGGCTGAAAGAATTTGCATGTATCGTGCCAGCAAAACCAGTTCTACTTCGTGTTGTTTGAGAATTTCGAGTTGCTCCCCCTCGGCCCGGGCTTGGTTTTCCTTATCGATTGGGATGTGGTAATAGGGAAGTCCGTATCCCTCGGATGCTTCCCGCAAATCGTCATGGTTTGATATCACACATACCATTTCGGCACGAAATTCTCCGGCCTTCCAACGCAGGACGAGGTCGTGGAAACAATGGGCGGCGCGGGAGACAAAAAGTGCGACCTTGGGCCTTTCGGAAGAACGCGCCACCCGCACCTGCATACCGAGTTCTTGAGCGAGGACCACGAAAGCCGTCAACTGTGATTCAACCTCACCACCGGGAGGCGCCCATTCCACTCTTTGAAAAAATATCCTCTCTTCGGCGTCCCGATGCTGGTCCGCATGGATGATATTGCCACCACGTTCGTGTATCCAACCGGCTACCTGTGCCACCAATCCCGGTTTGTCCGGCCCATAAAGCAAAGCGGCCAATGTCTCTGTGCAGGTTTTCATGTTCCAATTTTGATAGCTGGATTTGGATTTACCATTCTCGATGGTCTGTTTATTAACAAGCTAATTCGATTACCAGTTATTCAATAAGTGAAAGTAAAATTCTTTAAGTTGATTAAACCAGATTTTTTTTTCATGATGGAATAGAATTGAGAAACAAAGGACGCTCCAATGATTAGTTTGATAGCACAATATGTTAGCGACGATTTCGTGGAAGTTGGCGAGAATTTCGATCGACTTGAAATCGGAAATGTGACCAACGCCGAATTTCTGGACTATTTGGAGAAGTTCGTCGCAATTCCAATGGACCCGAATTCAGATTTTACCCCGAACATAAGGGTGACATCACCGAAAGGTGTTTTCAACATCGAAGCGGGGGTAGATAAGCTCTATCTCTCCGATACCAGCGATCCAAACTTGTCGAGTATTGAGTCCACGCCGGGGGAGGCGTTATTTATTATAACAGGTCTTGAGGTAACGCCTGCGGATCAAACTTCTGGGCAGCCTTCAAGTAAGAGTTTCCAAAAAACATTTCTTTACCCATGTTTGGTGCTTGTCATCGTAGCCGGATCGGTGGCGGCAATCGGGCACAAACTGCTTACGCCGACCGACCCATTATTTCCACCGGTCACTATTCCCCTAATAAATGACGGCGCTAAAATCGTTGATTTGGAAAACGAATATGCCGGAACTTATTATACGGGACGCAAAGAGGGGGATCGCCTGATAACAATATCCAATGGAGGGGTGGTGGATTTTTTTGAAGTTAGTTATTCCCCCGATGATCAGAAGTATTCTTTAGTTAAGAGGGCATCCAGGAATTACGTGTTCGGGTCGGAGGGAGGCGGGTTCTTTGCCATTGCCGACAAAGTGCATGTGATCACACTTCTCAGCCCGGATGTTATTGAATACTACGACGGCCGCTACAACCGTGTTTCGGGAACCGCAGAATCGCTTTTCAAGTAAATATTGTATAACTAACTTTACACTATTCCGGGAATTCTTCCCTGGAGGAGCCGAGTATATAAATGGGCGAATTCTCGAATCCCAATTGGAAACGCCCTGTGGTTAGGACTCCATCGTCTATAAGCTCATCGATTTCCCTTAATTGTTCGCGCGATGCGACCACGTTATTCTCGGACAGGGAGCTTATCTCAATAACCGCCTCGGAAAGCTCAAACCCGTGAAAATTGTAACGGTCCCAATCGTAAAGGCCTCCAATGGGCGAACGGCGTTTCCAGCCTCCTTCACCTAGATATCCTACCATATCTGGGGGAACCTCACCGACTGATTGTCTGTCCCTGGGCCAATCTCCATGCTCCAGTTCGTATCTTTGGAAGGCTCCAGAAAACACCCTCAAGTCATTGGCGACAGTGGAATTTTGGCTGGACCTCATGGTTTTCATAAATCCGGGTATAGCGAGGGCACCCAAAATACCGATGATAAGCCCGACGATGGCTAGTTCAATGAGCGTGAATCCGGATTTACTCTGAAGATTTTTCATAAATAAATCACTCCTAAATCCTTCACAGGGACCACTCGATGGAGGAATGCTTTTCGATTTCCTCGATTGAGGTGAGTCCTAGAAGCACTTTGAGAAGGCCGTCGTAACGGAGGGAGCGATAACCGGTTTTTTGGGCGGATTCATTAAGTTCCTGCAATCCGGCATTTTGCGATATAAGGCTGCGCATTTCCTCCGATACCACGACCAATTCATGAAAGGCCACCCGGCCTTTATATCCCTGGTTTCGGCAATTCGGGCAACCGGCGCCGCGATAAAAAGTGACATCCTGACCTGCCGCATCGTAAAAGTGGCGTCTGAGGGTTTCTTGGCTGGGTTGGTAGGATTCTTTACAGAAATCACAAATCCGGGTCGCCAGTCGTTGGGCCAGCACCCCGATAATGGATGGGGCTACCACATAGGGCTCTATACCGATTTCGATCAATCGCACTATGGCCTGTGTGGCCGTGTTGGTGTGCAGGGTGGAGAGCACGAGGTGGCCGGTCAGGGCAGCTTCCGTGGCAATCTTAGCTGTTTCAAAATCGCGAATTTCCCCCACCAGGACGACGTCCGGATCTTGCCGCAATATAGACCGTAAAAGGTGGGAAAACTTCAGGTCGATAAAAGAATTTACCTGCGACTGGCTGACCCCCGCCATTCTCACCTCGACCGGGTCTTCAATGGTGGAAATCTTTTTGTCGGGGGTATTGATTTCCTTGAGGGCGGAATAAAGGGTTGTGGTTTTGCCGCTTCCGGTTGGCCCGGTGACAAACAGGATGCCATTTGGGCTGGCGATGAGACGCCGGAAGGGCTTAACTATATCCTGAGACATGAATAGCTTGTCCAACGTCAGCATTTGCCGGTTGCTGGTCGTCGGAAGTATCCTCATGACGACATTATTCCCGTAAATAGTGGGAATGAAAGATACTCGAAAATCTGCCTTGTTGGTGCCAACGGAGAGGGAGAAGCGGCCGTCCTGGGGAAAGCGCGATTCCGATATGTGCACCTTGGTCAAGATTTTCAAACGGCTGACGATGGCGGGCAGGACGCTTTTTGAAAATCGCAAGATTTCATGCAAACGCCCATCTATACGCAGCCGCACTCCGGCATCGATCTCACCCCATTCGAGGTGAATGTCTGAGGCGCCTTGCTTAATGGCAAAGTAGATGAGGGCATCGACGACTTTACTGAGAGATTCCGATGCGCTTAGCGTAGTCAGGTCCTCCTGTGTGAGGCGCTCCAGTAAATTTCCTTCCTCTTTCTCGAACTCCCCGATGGATTCGGCAATGCTTTGTTCCGTAGTGTAGTGGATTTCAATGGCATCATCCAGTTCACAGGGTAGGGCAAATACCGGGCTGATTTTAGTTTTCGTTATTTTTTCCAGCCGTTCAACGAGCTTGCTGTCTTCCGGGTGGGCCATACCCACCGTTAATGTGGAATCGATCAAGTAGAGCCCAATGACTTGAGCCTTGCGGGCTATTTCCAGGGGAACTATGGCCAGCGCTTCCGGGGTGATGATAGACACAATGGGGTCCACATAGGCATACCCGATGGATTTGCCCCACAGGCGACAGACAAATTCTTTTTCTACGAACCCTCGATCGATCAGAACCTGAACGGTGTCAAGGCTAACGCCATCGCGACTCGACAGGATTTGATTGATTTCCTCCTCGGGAGGGGAGGGTGGCGATTCTCGCAGCAGGAGGTCCAGGAACTTCTTATTTTTTTCTACTCGCACGTTTTTTCTTTTTAGCGGTACCAACTTTGAACAGTTTATTCATTTCTTCCTGATCGACCAATTCTTTGGCCAAAACAGAATCGGCTCGTTCGGCTTTTGCCTTTTCCAGCAATTCCTTGA
>JAJFLT010000325.1 GCA_021772555.1 Opitutales bacterium
CGATTGGGAAGATATGACGATTGACAATTACGGGCACATCATCGTCGGCGATATTGGCAACAATTCACAGGCCCGCCGCGATTTTACGCTTTATTGGGTGCTGGAGCCGAACCCCGTAACTACGCGGATCAACTTTTTAAAGAAGGTTTTCTTCACCTACCCGGATTATCCCGATCCTTCGGAACTACCGGCGAAAATGAGGAATTACGACAGTGAAGGGATTTGGTGGGCGAATGAAAAAGTCTATGTCGTAACAAAGAATCGGAGCGACTCATTAACGCACCTCTATCGTCTGGATTCGGAAAAGCCTTTTGAGGTGAACATACTGACGTATCTGGACTCGTTTGATATTGGTGGAAGAACCACCGCAGCCGCTGCCACGCCGGATGGAACAAAGGTAGTGATCACCACCTACAGGGCGATTTGGTTGTTCGAGGTCGAGCCGGGCAAGGACAACTACTTCGATGGAAAGATTTCATGGCTTCCTATCGATACTTGGGTTCAGGGAGAAAGAATGCAATACGGGCAGAATGAGACCATATGCTTTGATGGCGACAAGCTCGTGATTTCTTCCGGAGAGGGTGCCGAAGTGCCCATCGGAGGGACTTTGTATGAAGTGTCACTAAGCGATCTCATTGTTGTGCAGGAATAATCATTCATTGGTCGGCTGGATAACTAGAACGTTGGATGATTTCGAATTTTCATAAGTAAACTAAGTAAGAAGAAATTTGTATTTATAAACGCCATGAGCCATTTAGCTGTAACAACCATAGCGCGGGAAGCCCTCGAAATGACGGGTAGTCTGCAGGCACTCATCGGAACGGATGAAGGAAACATTCAACCAATCGATAAAGACGCGAGATACCTTAACCATGTATTGCACCTGCCACTGAAAATCGAAACCTGCCGAAAGCTGCGTGATCTCGCAAAATATCTTGGAGTGACGGATCGTTTTAAGGATGTTATAGACACCTTTCACGTACCAGAGGGGGAAACCCCCGCTGGTTTCCGCTTGAGCTACGTTCTTGATAAGGACCGTGTTGTCCGCGTCGATCTGATCCGGGATATTTCCTATGATAAGAATGGCGAGAAGAGGCCAACCAAGATTCTCTTCTCGGCGGACAGCGCGAATCCCTATGAAGTGGCGCCGGTCAGCAACATGCTGGCAAACCTCACCTGCAACCCAGGGATCATCTACGATCTGTTCATCAACAACCCGGAAGCGAATGTGGGAGCGAAGTTCAAGACGCGCGATGAAGTGATGGAAGAACTCGGACGGATTCTCGGGCCGGGGGTGGATATCAGTGTTGAATTGAACAATCCGTTTGAGCCGGATTTTGAGAAAATCCTGGAGGAAGTAAGCAAGTTTCGCGAGATGCTTTCA
The DNA here is from genome assembly GCA_021772555.1 of Opitutales bacterium. Classification (GTDB taxonomy): domain Bacteria; phylum Verrucomicrobiota; class Verrucomicrobiia; order Opitutales; family UBA2987; genus JAJFLU01. The sequence continues at coordinate 1,385 of JAJFLT010000325.1, forward strand.
CCTTATCGGGTTGTCATTAAGGTTCCGCACACCGGCAGCGTAAATGCTGAGAATGTTCATTACTTGCTCAAGGGCGACAAACGCTTTCCGCTGCGGGCAGATGGGGGAAGCACCGAAGATCGATTAAGGGGCCACAACCTTGCACTGCGCCTTAAGGATCACGGATACCGGATTAATTTCACACTGATGTTCGATCCCTATCAGGCCGCTATGGCATTACAGGCGAGGCCATACTTCATCAACAGCTTCGTCCGTCATAGGATGCATCAGAGTGCCGTCATGCGAAAATTGCTCGACCTCTACGCAGTGACCGATGATTCCTCCTACCTTGAAGAACTGCGACAGTTCTTACTTTCGGCAGACTATCTCGCGGCAGGAGAGACGGATTTCGATCTCCTTGAAACCCGTAAAATGGCCAAACGCATTTTAAAGCGACGACGATTCGCGGAGCATGAAGGGGAAGACGGACTAGACGCAGTCAGACACAATTTGAGGATGTTGCGTGGTTGTAACCTGAATGATACCCGGCTCATCATTTGTAGCATGGAAGGAGAAGATAACTATCCTGACATTCTCGATCTGCTTACCGAGCCTGAGTTCATCGACATGAATGACAGAGTAGTTATAACTGCGGAGCCGCAGTATCTGGCCAAGTTTACTTCCTGTAATCAGGTCGTTTCCTACCAGAGACGATTCATGAACGCAGCGAAAGGACAAAAATGAATGGTGCCACGATACAAAGAACAGAATACGGGCAATTGATTCTAAAGAAAACGTCAAAACCAAGGGACTGAATTCATGAAAACTGTTGCACTGGGATCGGATCCTAACGCCGCCATACTGAAAGATCGCATCAAGGAAAAATTGACTGAACTAGGGTATGACTACACGGACTATGGCAGCGGAGATCCCATCTACGCTAATGTAGCCATCGATGTCGCAGAAGCGGTCGCGGCGGGGAAACACGAGCGGGGAATTCTCGTGTGCGGAACCGGTATCGGTGTCTGCATAGCCGCCAACAAGGTGCCCGGCGCGTATGCGGCCCTTTGCTCCGACGTCTATTCGACCGAGCGGTCAATCAAGAGCAACAATGCCAACATCATGACAATGGGGGCTCAGGTTCTAGGACCTGAACTGGCGAAAGAGCTGGTTGAAGTCTGGATGAACGCCCGCTATGAACCTGGAGGACGCTCCCAATCCAAGATCGACCGCATCTATGAATACGCCCGTAACCATGATTACTGACTGCCATCGGCCGAGCCACAAAATGAAAAGGTTGACACATGAGGAAAAGCGCGGGTTGAAAAGGACCGCGCTGAAGCTGCGGCGCAACATTGTGCGCATGATCAAAGCAGGTAAGTCAGGTCATGCGGGGGGCGCTCTTTCAATAGCCGACATACTTGCTGTGCTCTATTTCAAAGTCATGAGCGTCGATCCGTCGAATCCCGGATGGGAGGACCGCGATAGACTGGTTCTTTCTGCTGGGCATAAATGTCTCGGTCTCTACGCGGCACTGGCGGAGAAAGGGTTTTTCGAGAAATCGGTTCTCGACACCTACGGGGCCCTCAACTCGCGGCTTCCCGGTCATCCCGATATGTACAAACTTCCCGGTGTGGAATGCAATACCGGAGCGCTGGGACACGGTCTATCCATATCCGGTGGCATGGCGCTCGGCCTTCGCCTGTCGGGAAAGCAATCGCGGGTTTTCACAATCATGGGCGATGGTGAGTTAGCCGAGGGTTCTAACTGGGAAGGGGCCGCCGCCGCCAGCCACCACAAATTGGAGAATCTTCTGGTTTTCATCGATCGCAATGGGCTTCAAATTTGCGGACCTACGGCAGAAATCATGAACTACGAACCACTGGATCAGCGCTGGGCAAGCTTTGGGTGGAGCGTTCGGGTTATCAATGGTCACGACCTGGACATGATTTACGAAAATGCAACCGACATTCCCTTCGAACCTGGAAAACCATCCGTGATTATCGCTGACACGGTCAAAGCAAAGGGGCTTTCTTTCGCTGAGGGAGTGCTCAAATACCATTACTGGAAAGCGACACCGGAAGAATTATCCGAGGCAGAACGGGACCTCGATGCAATTGAAAGGACCCTTCTCCCATGACTCAAAAGAATGACCCCATCGCCACTTTTGGTGAAGCCCTTTTGGAGGTCGCCGAAGAGAATCCGGACGTGGTTGCCCTTTCCGCAGACAGCTCCAGCGGCTCCGGCCTTAAGTTCATCGCCCAGAGGTTTCCCAACCGCCACTTTGAGTTCGGAATCATGGAACAGGGCGTTATCGGCTACGCTGCCGGTCTGGCCACAACCGGAAAGATACCCTTCGTCGCGGCGATTGCGCCTTTTGTCACCGCTAGACCGTTCGAGATGGTGCGCAACGACTTGGGATACATGCGCCAAAACGTAAAACTTGTCGGCCGGTCCGCCGGCATTACCTATTCAGATCTCGGCGCAACTCATCAATCGCTGGACGATATAGCAATCGTGCGGACCATCCCCGGATTTACCGTTGTCAATCCAGGCGATCCCGAAGACATTGCGCAGGCTACGCATGCGATCGCACAACATCGGGGACCGGTTTACATGAAAATCGGAAAATATCCGATGCCCTATCTTCATGGTGCGGACTATCGCTTCGAACTCGGTAAAGCCGCTCTCCTTCGGCAGGGTTCAGATGTTACCCTCATCGGCACTGGCACCGTGCTTTGTCGCGCCGTTGAGGCAGCGGAACTCCTCGCCCGTAAAGGTATCGAAGCCCGTGTCCTTGATATGCACACCATCAAGCCTCTCGATACGGAAGCGGTCTTGGCGGCAGCCTCTGAGACTGGTAGAATCGTCACCGTCGAAGAGCACTACATCGCCGGTGGCTTGGGCGGCGCGGTCGCTGAGTTTATGGCAGAAAATCTTCCTACGCCCATGAAAAGGATTGGCATCAACGATTGCTTCGCCAGTAACGGCCCCTACGAAGATCTAATCGGCCTCTACGGCTTGCTCGGCCCGCAGATCGCCGAAAGCGTGGAGGGCTTTCTGCAGAGTTCCGCCAGTGCCCTTTCCCGATGAATCCCATTAACAACCTTTTTTTCGATCAATCAACATGGCCAAATAATTATTGGTTGCTATTTTTCTCAAATAATATATAGATATCTATATATCTATTGAATCAATGAAAAGAACGAATCTTAATGGTCACCGTTGACCGGTGGATCCTCCAATTCAGTATCACGTCAATAGACCCTGCCATGAAAACAAGCAAATTAGAACCAACCGTAAAAACAAGCAAAGTAGCGATATTCCATGCCAAGAATCAACCCTTCACGATGGACGAGGTTGAGGTGCCGGAACTTCGAGATGGTGAGATTCTGGTCAGGAACGAATACACGACGCTCTGCCGAAGCGATTTGAACACCTTCACAGGAAAGCGCACTGAGAAGACCCCTACGATTCTTGGGCATGAAATCGTTGGACGAATCGAAGAATTCGGTTTTGGCGCCCGAACGACAGATTGCCGGGGCGGAGCATTGCAAGTAGGGGATCGAGTTACCTGGGGGATTTATGCTTCCAACCCAAACAGCCCCCTATCGCGGATCGGCATTCCGCAAAAAGGGGATGGGCTGTTCAAATACGGGCATGAGGAAATCAGGGAAGATAATCATCTCCATGGTGGGCTCAGTGAATACTGCATTCTGCGTAAATTCACTCCGGTAATCAAAATCGAAAAACCTCTTCCGCTTCCCGTCATTGCGCTAATCAACTGTTCTGTTGCGACGGTTGCCGGAGCCCTTCGCCTGGCTGGCTCCGTTGAGGATCGGACAGTGCTTTTGACGGGAGTGGGAATGCTGGGAATAATTGCCTGTGCTATGTGCAGGGCAGGCAAGGCGAGGAAAATCATCGCCTTGGATATTGATGATGAGCGACTAGAGACAGCCCGCAGATTCGGTGTAGACGTCACCTTGAAAATGGGGGAGGAAGGGAGTTCACTGATGGAACGTCTCGTGCCTATGATGGAAGGAGAGCCAATTCAAGCTGCCCTCGATTTCAGCGGAGTTCCGGAAACGATGGAATCGTCATTATCGCTCCTTGGTATTGGTGGAACTGCCGTATGGGTGGGAGCAACCTTTCCACAGCGTAGTGTACATATCAACGCGGAAAAAGTTGTTCGCAACCTGCATACAATACGAGGCCTTCATAATTATAATGAAGAGGATCTGGTGACTGCGGTTGCCTTTATGGAAAAACACTACACGAACTTTCCTTTTGAAGGGCTCGTTCATGATACTTTTGACCTCGATTCGGTTAACGAATCTTTTAAATACGCGATTGAGTCGGGAGCTTACCGTGTGGGGGTTCGAATCTAGAAAAACATTAACGTTGTGCAAGGATTGGACCATTGAACGGGAGGCAGTTTTAAGGGTTATCAAGCGAATGATCGTCGATGAAACGCGCGGACATGGTGTTAGAAATAAAAGGTAAAACGAATACAATGAAAGCACGTGGTTATAGGAGAATCGGGGATCAGTGATGGCAATTTCAGAAAAAGAATCTTCAGCATCATCGGTGGGTGCCCGCCAGAGCAAGCGCGACTTACGCTATGAGCGATGGCGTTATATCGTTTTTGGGATCACCTGGTTGGCTTACTTTGGTTTTTATTTTACCAGAAAATCCTTTCCAATTGCTAAAATCGGCATTCTGGAGGATCCGACTATCGAAATCACCAAGGCATCAATGGGCCTGATTGATGGACTCTATGGAGTTGCCTATGCCCTCGGGCAATTCATCTGGGGAATGTGCGGAGACAAGTTCGGTCCCCGCAAAGTGGTGCTGGCCGGAATGTTTTTTTCTGTAATATTTGCGGTGGCTATGGGGATGTCCTCCACTGTGGTTCTTTTCGGAGTGCTCTTTTTTTGCCAGGGCCTTTGCCAATCCACCGGATGGGCGCCCCTGACCAAGAATGTCAGCTATTGGTTTTCCCGAAAAGAGCGGGGCCGGACTTACGGGTTTTGGGCCACTAACTACCCCATCGGAGGAATGGTGGCCAGTGCTTTCGCCGGTTATATGGCCCTGGTTTTTTTGAATTGGCGCTTTGCCTTTTTCATGCCGGCTGCTGTTCTGGCCATTATTTGGCTGCTGTTTCTGCTTTTGCAGAAAAACCGCCCCGAAGATGTCGGCCTCCCCTCCATAGAAGAGTACCATGAAGAGACAGTGGATGTTCTGGACCAGGACGAAACGCCGGAGGAGGAACCGGAAGGATCCTGGAAGGTGATCGGGGAAGTATTCCGCAACCCGGTCATTCTTACCCTGGGGGCAGTCTATTTTTTAATCAAGCCCACGCGCTATGCCATTCTCTTTTGGGGACCGCTGATGATTAACGATAAGTTGGGAACCAATATCGGGGAATCGGCCATTATCAGCGCCGCTTTCGAAGCGGCCGGACCCTTAGGGGTTATCTTTGCCGGTTACGCATCGGACAAATGGTTTCATTCGCGCCGCATACCGGTAATAGTTACGGGATTTTCTATTCTCGCCGTAATCCTCCTGTTTTTTAATGGTCTAACGGAGGCGGGGGGAAAGGGAACCATGGTATTGCTCCTGTTTTTCCTGGGGTTTTTCCTGTTTGGCCCAGATGCCATGGTCAGTTCGGTCTCGGCGGTGGATTTCGGGACAAAAAAGGGCGCCGGATCATCGGCCGGATTGATTAATGGCATGGGTTCGACCGGGCAGATTCTTGGTTTGTCTTTACCCGGTATCATCTGGGCTCGTTACGGCTGGGGAGTTCTCTTTAATTGCCTGGGAGTGTTTGTTATTTTAGCGGTCTTGCTCCTTTTACCAAGGTGGAATGCCTTGCCCGCAACCGTGAAAAAAGAAGCAAATTCCGGCTGACTTCATTTACCTTAACCAACTTAACATAACACAAATATAGGAAGAAAAAAAATTATGAGTAAAATCAGTATGATCATGTTCGATCTCTCAGGGACCACCGTTTATGACGACACGGGTGTGCGGGACTGCCTCCACCAAGCGGCCGTGGAGTTCAATCTGGAGACCACTCCCGAGGAGATACTCCTGCATATGGGCACCAACAAGATCCACCTCTATCAATTCCTCATCGCCCGCTCTCAGGGCAAGAAGGTCGAGATTGAAGATTTCGAAAAAACCATCTACCCGGAGACTCTCGATGAAGCGATGAAGGTATTTTACCGTTACTCGGAGATTATGATCGACCATTACCGTAATGAAGTTCGCGAAATAGAGGGTGCCGAAGACACCTTTCGGTGGTGTCATGAGAACGGCATCAAAGTAGCCACCGACACGGGTTTTCATCGCGATATTACCGAGGCCATCATGGACGGTTTGGGCTGGGTGCGGGACGGATTGGTCGATCTCTCGGTCGATGTCGAGCATGTTCCCGGTGAGCATGGCCGACCGGCCCCTTTCATGATTTATTACGCCATGACGCAATTGAATGTGCAGAGCGTCCACGAAGTGCTCAAAATAGGCGATACGCCAGCCGATATGCTGGAAGGATACAATGCCGGATGCCGTGGCATTGTGGGAGTCCTCAGTGGCCCGCGACCGGTGGAAGCCTGGGGAAAGTACCGGCACACTCATGTTATCCCGAGCGTAAAAGATCTTCCCGCTCTTATCGAAACCGAATTTTCCTGAGCGTTATTTCCGTTTTATCGCTCTTTGAGTTAAAGAGCTTTTGACAGATGATGGCTACACCCGTAAAAGTGTTATTATGCACTGCGGATGACGGGATAATGGTGGATACCATTGATGCTGTACTTAGGGCAAACGGGTTTGCGCCGAACCTTGCGGTCGTGGCCGATAAGGACGATATCGAGACCATCGGGCGCGAAATCGCCGATGCCGATATTGTCTATCCCAACAAAGCCTCGTTAAGCAGGAAAATGATTCAACGCGCTTCCCGGCTCAGGTTGATACACTGTGGCACGGGTTGCGACACCGTCGATTTGGAAGCCGCTGAAGAACAGGGCGTCTTCGTCTGCAACACCGCTCACATTATGGCGCAGTCCGTTGCTGAACACGCTATTTTTCTTCTTCTGGCTTTGGCTAAAAACGGGGACCATTACCTTCGCGGGATGAACAACGAGAGTTGGAGCCGAAGGATAGGCACGGAGTTGGCGGGCAAGGTCTTTGGAATCTTGGGTTTTGGCCATATCGGCAAGATTACGGCCAGGATTGCCCATTCCCTCGGTATGAAGGTTATGGCCTCGCGTAAGGACCTGGGTCAAGGTAATAAAGGACAAGATTTTGTCACCCTGGTCGATCTGCATACACTCTTGGCGGAGGCGGATATCGTTTCCCTGCATCTCCCCCTGATAAGGGACGGTCCCGATAAGACGGAAGCACTGATGGGGGAAGAGGAATTGAGGAAAATCGGTGAGAAAGGGTTGGGTTGGCTCATCAACACATCACGCGGAGCCATTATCGACGAGAGTGAATTGGTTGAGGCGCTTAAAAAGGGAATTATCCGCAAGGCGGGGCTCGATGTGTTTGCAACGGAACCCTTGCCTCCGGGCCACTCTCTGAGGTCCTTGCCCAATGTGATTCTCACTCCTCATGTGGCCGGTGAAACTGAAGAAGCGCTGAAGCAGAGGTATTCCCGGATAGCCAATAATGCCGTCCGGGTGTTGCGCGAGAAAAGACCTGAGTATATCGTTGATCAGCTACAGTCACCATCAATGGAAAAGAACTAAGATGAACGCACGTCACATATTCGTTTTAATCATGCTAATTTCAATAAGGGTCGATGACCTTTATTCCGATGGTCCAATTGGTTATCCTCGTTTTATGCAGGGGCCCATGGTGGGGGTCGTAACCCCTGATGAAATCATCATCTGGGGCCGCCTCAATGGCGCCTTTAGCGGTCAGATTGAATACGATGCTTCAAAAAACTTCATCCACTCGTCCACTCTGGCGCTCTCCGCAACCAAGGAAGAGGATTACGTCCTGAAATGGAAGCTGAAGGGTTTGCAGCCCGATACGCGCTATTATTACCGATTCAAGGTCGAGGGCAAGACTCCGAGGTATCAGCGCGATCTTCCGCCTTTTTATACCAAGACCGCCCCGCCTGCGGGAAAGAAGGGACGATTCAGTATCGCTTTTGGGTCGGGGATTCGTTATCAGCTCGACCGCAAACAGGAAATTTGGTCAACCGTTTTGAGGTTTCAACCCGATTTGTTTTTTTGGTTGGGCGACAATATCTACGGCGATACGCAGGACCCGGAAATGCTGGCTGAAGAATGGCGCCGGCAGCGCGATGTCGCGACCCTCCAACCGGTCCTTCATTCCATCCCCCAATTGGCATTATGGGATGACCATGATTTCGGCCTCAACGACTATGACCGGCGCCACCCGCGCAAGGCCGATGCCCTTAAAGTATTCAAACACTACTGGGCCAACCCCGCCTACGGTTTGCCGGGAACTCCGGGGGTATTTTTCAAATACACCTACGGAGGTGTTGACTTCTTTTTTATCGATTGCCGCTACTACCGCGATCCCAATATAGAACCGGACCATTCCCGGAAAACGCTCCTGGGCGAAGGACAGCGTGAATGGCTCCAAAATGCCCTCGTGCATAGCAAAGCCCCCTTCAAAGTGATTCTTTCGGGCACCGGTTGGTCAAAAGTAAAAGGACCGGGAGGTGATTCCTGGGCATCCTATCTGTACGAACGCGACGCCCTCTTCGATTTCATTCGAGACAATGAAATAACCGGAGTTATCCTACTTTCCGGGGATACTCATGTTGGCGAACTCAATGCCATACCTTGGTCGGAAAAGGGCGGTTATGATTTCTACGACCTGGTCAGTTCGCCCATGGCGCAAACCCCAGACCAGACCAGACCTGACCGCAAACCGGAAATACGCATACGGAGAGTTTTTACCCGGGAGGATAATTTTGGACTGGTGGAGTTCGATTTAACCGATGAGCCGGTGCTTCGATTTAACCTCATCGGGACCAGCGGGAGGGAAGCCTGGAAGCCGTTCGTCATCCGCGCCGATGAACTGGTCAATGGCGTAACCTCCTGGAAGAATAAATAAGCACCGAAGGAAGGGGTCTGTAAGTGCCGCCAACTGGGGATTGTGTGAATACCTTGGCCAGTGGGAGTAGGGAAGCGTCACCCCGCCCCTCTGACCGCGAAGGACGGCGTCAACTGGGCTGGTGCAGTCTTCTCCATGTCGTCAATGACGGTTACATTGCCAGCCTCTCCCTTCTGCTTCCCTTTATGGCGGCGGAATTGGGGCTCTCCTATACCCAGTCCGGTCTACTTAAAACGGCCAGTCACGCTGCCATCAGCGCCGCCCAGATACCTGCTGGATTCCTGGTCGAAAAAGTAGGGGAAATTCTGCTGCTCGGGCTTGGTACGGCCTGGTTCAGCGCGGGTTATATCGCCCTCTTATTCGCCTTCGGTTTTCCGGTCACGTTTATATTGATCCTATTGTCGGGAATCGGAGGCGGAGTCTATCATCCGGTTGGAACTGCCTTGGTGGCTAATGTTTCGAGACCTGAAAAAGCGGGTTCCGCCATCGGCATCCTCAATTTCTTTGGCGATATTGGAAAGGTTCTTTTTCCCGCCCTCGCAGGTGTTCTGGTGATTCAGTTAGGTTGGCGGGGGACCTTTGCGGTGCTGGGAAGTATTGGCCTGATCGCTTCGATTTCGTATCTTCTCGCCTTTCGGAGGCAGATCCTTCAAAGGCTGCAATGCCGACGGGATGCCACCGGAAACCGGGGCCCGTCGGCCCGGATTTCGGGTGTAGGGGCATGGAAACCCTTCTGCCGGGGAATCCGGATGCGGCGACAGTTTATGCTTTTTTCGCTTGTCGGCATGGTCGATACCGGAATCCGAAGCGCGGTTATGGTCTTTCTCGGCTTCTACCTGATTCAATCCGGCGTTCGAGAGGATTCCATTGGCTGGTTCGTGTCTCTGACTTTTTTCGGCGGGGCCTTCGGGAAGCTGCTTTGCGGAATGCCAAATGCCCTGTTAGGTGTCAAACGGTTGATCTTCCTGACCGAGTTCCTCATGGTGGCGGGTTGCTTTGCCCTCCCCTCAATTCCGTCCGGTTGGATCATGCTCTTTTTTCTACCCGTTTTCGGATTTTTCCTGAATGGAACTTCATCCGTGCTCTATATCGGATTGTTTCCGACATTGCATGAAGACTTTCGCAGTCAAGGATATGCTATTTATTACACGCTTACTTTTATCCTGGCAGCCATCTCACCCTATTTCTTTGGGCTGATTGGCGACGTCTCCGGCCTGCCGGCAATTTTTTATGCTGCCGGAGCGTTGATGTCAGCCGGTCTCATAGTCGTGGGTTTCTTGCGGAACCAGTAATTATTGGCCGGTAGGAGGTCGTCGTTCTCATCCCTCCCATCCCCCCCCTCATAACTGCGGAACTTGGATTAACGTTGGAAAACCAGTTTCCCTTCGATAAAAGTTTTTTCGACCTGGATATCCT
>JAJFLT010000326.1 GCA_021772555.1 Opitutales bacterium
AGGCCCTCGTCGTCCATGCGCGTGAGGATGTAATTGCAGGTGCCGTTGAGGATGCCGTAAATGAGGTCGAAACGATTTGCCACCAAACCCTCCCGAATGACTTTTATGATGGGAATACCCCCGGCCACGCTGGCCTCGAAATAAAAATGCCCTCCGCCCTGCCGAGCTGCCCGGAAAAGTTTTTCCCCATTGAGGCAGAGGAGGGCCTTGTTGGCCGAAACCACGATCTTTCCGCATCGCAGGGCGGCCAGGGTCGCTTTTTTAGCCAACGTGGCGCCACCCATCAATTCGCAAACAATATCGACCTTGGGATCGGTTGCCACCGCCATGGGGTCTTCGCACAACTTCGAGGCCGGGATGCGCACGGGACGTTTTTTGGCCACATCCCGGACGGCCGCACGGTACAAGACAAGGCGGGCGCCCAGCCGTCGCTCGAGTTCTGCACGGTTACGCTGAATATGCTTCCATACTCCTTGGCCAACTATGCCGAGGCCGATAAAGCCGATATTGATGGTTCGTCGTTTTGACATTTCGATTAGCGATTAAGGAAAAAAACGAGTCCTAGCAAGCGCTTAACCTTGTTTTTTCCGCTCGAATCGGTTTTCGGTCCCTGACAACAGTCTTTTGATATTGGAGCGGTGGCGAACCAGAATGAGGACCGCCAGCAGACCGGCCAAAATGATGCCTTCCGCTGGTTGGGAGAGAAGTACGCTGCTCAGTGGCAAACTGAGGCCCAAGGCTATGGAGGCCAGGGAAACATAACGGGAGGTAAAAAATACGGCCGCCCAAACGAACAATCCGATAAGCATGACTGAGGGCATCAAGGTTAGCAAACCGCCGACGGTTACTGCCACACCCTTGCCGCCGCGAAACTTGATAAAGATGGAAAAACTGTGCCCCGCGATGGAGGCCAGGAGACCGATTATCCCGAGCGTCAAAGGATTTGTGGATCCCGCCAAAAACAGAAGCGGCCAACCTGCGGCCACCGCCCCTTTGAGAGCATCGAGTAGAAAACAAAGGTTACCCGCTCCTTTACCGACGGCCCGCTTAACATTGGTGGCTCCGGGATTACCGCTGCCCACCTTGAGGATATCGACCCCTTTGGCTCGCCCGATAATGACGGCAAAGGGAATCGAACCAAAAAAGTATCCTGCTACCGAAACTGCTAAAATATTATAAAAATTCATTTTTCCTATAGCTTAGATGGAAAAGTTGATGAAAAAATTTGCCCTAATTGGTTAAACTCGCAAACCATTTATTCAAGACAGCTTTTTTATAGTCCGAATGATCACCAAAGAATACCCACTGAAGTCCAGAGCGAAAACTTCTGCTCGTTCCAAAAAGAACGCGTTGTCGAATTACCGACTCGGCCTGGATGGTTTTCGCAAAGGATACCTTAATGTTGCTTTTACTCATTTAACCGCCGCCGTTGAGGCAAACCCCGATTCAGCGGACGCCCTCTACCACATCGGTCTGATCCACTCGATTTTGGAAGATCACAATCTGGCCGAAAGGTACTACAAATTGACTCTGGGGGTGAACCCGAATCATACCGGCGCAAAAAAAATCCTCGATTCGGGAAAAAATGCCAATATAGCGAAAATCCCTCACACAAAGATCACCGAAACGGATTTCTTTGAAAGATTGAAAGAGGAGGGAACACCAGAGGCGGCCAACATCATGGAAGCCTTGGAAAAAATGGACTTCGGGTTCGGTCATGAGGACGATTCCAGTATATCGGAGAAAGTCATCGGGTTCATCATCACAGCCCTGAAACTGCTCCTGCCGCCGCTCCTGGCCGGATTTTTTGTCGGCATGGTTATAAGCTTTATGGATTTTGGTCCATTTCTGCCGACCCTGCTGGTAACGGCCATCATCGTTTTTTTGGTCTATGTTTTCCAATACCGGATTATGGAAAAATTCAAGTAAGGCGACCACCTTCAAGATGCCGGGGTCGCAACAGAAAAGCTCCACCCCCATCATGGCCGTCATTCCATGGATTGTAGGTGACAGCGGATTCCAGTATCCAACGGTTTTTTCCCAGTGCCATGAATTTTTCCACAACCGCTTGATTTTCCTCCTCCTCCAGACTGCAAGTGCTGTAAACCAGGCGGCCTTGGGGCGAGACAAATTGTGAGGCGGCGAGAAGCAATTCCAACTGCCGATCCGCAGCGGAATCAATATCCGCGGGTTGCAGCCGCCAGCGGGCATCCACCCGGCGCCGGAGAACCCCAGTATTCGAGCAGGGTGTATCCAGCAGTACGGCGTCATAATACTCTGGTAGTCCTCTGACGGCAAGATCTTGCGGCGAGGTATCCAGTAAATCGGCTTCGACAATATCCCAATTCATTTTCTCGAATCGGGAAAGGTTTTCCCGCAACCGGGCAATCCTCTGACCTGGTCGGTCGAGGGATACCAAAAGGCCACCGCCCTCTTTCAGCCGGCTCGCTATGAGCGAACTTTTACCTCCCGGTGCAGCGCACAAATCGAGAATTTTTTCACCCCTTCGGACATCCAGCAGGTCAACCGGACGGGCACTTGCCGGATCCATCACCACGATCCGGAAATCTTTTGCCAGGTTACCGATATTTCTCCCCTCCCCTTTGGCAATTTCAAAAAACCCTTTCCAACTTGTAGGTTTTAATGATGGAAACTCATCCTGGTGAAATTCTCCTGAAAAATGGACATACACAGGAGCCGGGCTCTGATTCCAGTGCAGGAGTCGCTCGGTTTTTTCATGGCCAAAAGCCCGCGTCCATTTTTTCACCAGCCACATGGGATGACTGTGAAGGATCGCCAGTTGCTGGTGGTAATCGACGGTATTCAACAAAGGTTGAGGATCTTTTAAAAGCGGTGCGGCTTTGCGCAAGACCGCGTTTACCAGCCCCACCTCGGCCATAGTGAGTGCCTTTTTTGCCATTTCAACGGCGTGGTCTATGATCCGGGCAACTCTTTCTTCCTCGCTGTTAAGGAGTTCTGCCGCAGCCACAAATAAGATTGACTTCAATCGGGGTCTGGGATTCTTCTTAATGAAAACAGACATCACGAAATCAATTCGTGAGAAATTGCGTATGACACCTAGGAACAGGAATTGGCATCGTCGTCTATTGGACGGCGGCAGGGAACGGGGCAAATTTCCCAGGAGGGAATCCGTCTTGCCCGGGCGCTTGATATAGGCTTCGCACAATTGTGCAGCCAACATCCAGCTATCCTTAATTTTTTCCGACATGCCGATATTTCCTGACGTTGGGATTTTGTTGACCTCGTGGGACAAATTCAGTCATTAGTTAAATTGATTTGGAAATTTTTTCTGGAAAAATAGCGGCATGAATAAAGAAGCAATCGATTTGCTCATACAGCAACGACCAAAATTAAAAAACGCCCGGACGAAACTCGAGGCCATGCAACCCGGTTTTTACTGCATTCACCGCAGTTGGGGGCTGGGCCTGATCAAGGATTACGATGAAAAGGAAAATAAACTGATCATCGATTTCGAAGAGCATAAAACAGGTCACGCCATGGATCCGGCCTTTTGCATCGATAAACTTGAGATTTTGCAACCGGACAATATCATCGTTAGGCATCGCGAAGATCCGGAAGCCGTCGGGGAAACCCTTAAAAAGAAGCCGGCGGATATCATTGTGGATATCCTAGGCAGCACGGAAAAAGGAGCCGCCCCTACTTCGGAGATTGAGAAAGTTCTCCAGCGGCTCCTCGGCTTGGACAAATATAAAAAATGGTGGACCGCTACCAAAAAACTATTGGTCAAAGATCCGCGCATAGCCGTTCCCGCGAAAAAGACCGACCCCTACCTGCTGCGGGAAGAACCCGTCAAGGCGGAGGAGGAAATTCTGGAAGAATTTTTCTCCATCCAGGCACCCAAAAAACAAATACTGTTGGCTGAGAAGCTTCTCGTTCTTTCCATTACCCATGAAGAGTTGAAGGATCATTTGCACGATATTCTGCATACTTTGACCAAGGGGCTGCAGGAATCGAAAATCCTCAATCAGGGAGAGCGACTACAGGGCTTGTGGGTGCGAAACGATTTGGCCCGCTTTATTCATGAAGATGTGGAAACCCTCACACCCACCTCCTCTTCGATCCTGGAAGATATCCGCGATTTTTCCAACCTTGCAGCGCAAATCCCTCCCACCTATTTCAAACGATTTCTGGACCTTATCTTCCGCACTTACCCGGACCGGTGGGAAAAAATTACTTTCGATCTTCTCAAAAACAGCAGCGGAAAATTCACCACCGAGTGCATCAATTTCTTGATCGAAAACGACCTCGAGGAAGAACTCGACAACACGCTGCACCGGTGGCTTGAAGAGCAAATTATCAAAGGACCTCTTCTCTTGTGGATTTTGAAAAACCGACACTCGCGCAAGTATACGAGAATGTTGAGTAAACTGATTTCCCCACGTCTCTTCAACGCCATCTTTTACGCCATCGACTATGAGGCACTGCACAATGCCGGGACCAGGCGGATTCCCCTATCCGACATTTTGAGCGATGACATTGAGCTGATCTCGGAGTTGCTATCGCAGGCATCGCAGGAAACGGCGCGGGACCTCGCCACCACCCTGATGTTGAACCAGGGATTCGAAGACCTCACCAAAAAATCCCTCCTGGCCAGGTTTATCCGGCTTTTCCCCACGGTTCAAAACCTCGTTAGCGGTACCCGCGATGGAAGCGAAGAAATTGAAAAAAGCGACGTGCTCATTGTGTCTCAGGGAAGCCTCGACTCCCACAAAAAGGAATATGAAGTATTGTTGATGGAAAAGATTCCTGAAAACAAGAAAGCCATCGCCCTGGCCCGTGAACATGGAG